>JAWCNH010000070.1:0-6192 GCA_038848765.1 Bathyarchaeia archaeon | reverse complement strand
AGATATTGTCGGTTTATAATTGTGTATATGGCTCCAGTGTCCGCAATAAGCTCAAGTTCTGTTTGAAGTTGGGGCTCGTAAATATTGCGAACTCTTGCCTTCACTCTAACGTAGCCCATGCGCACTCACTAAAGAGAATGTTAACTCTTACAATTAATAGTTATTGTTTCTTGAGTTGTATTTGCAAGCTTTTGGCATTCCATGCACATTAAATGGGCTCGCGTAGTTAATCTAAGTTCAAAACGTTCAAACTCACTCATCCGCAGCTCAGAAGGCTGTTCTTTTCTAAGATGGATTCCAACAAGACATTTTCCGTCATCAACCTTGTAGGGTGTTAAAGCCTTAGTCGGACAAGCTTCGACGCAGGCGTTACAGTGCCGCAAAGGTCTTTTTCAAAAGGCTTATCAGCATTCTTTTGCGTAGTTTTTCAGTTCTTGAGTGAGGGTTTCAGCCTCCTTAATACTCCTGTCTAGGCACCTTAAACAACTTTGCGTGCATAGAAACTAAAGCCTTTTCTCACGGAACACAAGTTCTAAAAGCTACTAGCGTACTACAGTATAGCGAGGTTGGGTGTATGTCGATTGAAAATGTTGTGACGAAGAAGGGCGAGGTTAACTTTGTGTGGCTGAATCATTATGCTGGGTTGGCAATTAAGACCCCTACAAAAATCATCGTGATAGACCCTGTGGATGTTAATTCGAAAGAGTTTAGGACCGTGGATGCTTTGTTGTTGACGCATGAGCATTACGACCATCTTGACCAGTCCCTTGTGAAAGATTTGCATTCTAGAACAAATTGCGTGGTTATTGCTGATTCGACTTCGACTAAGCGGTTAAGGAACACGATTCCCGAAGACAAGCTTAGAGAGGCGAAGGTTGGATTAGAATTCAAAATAGGTGAAGTTTCTATAAAGGCGGAAAAATGTAATCATCCGCCTGCAGCTACGCCTTTAACCTATGTTATTACCACGGAAGACGGCATAAGAATTTATCATACGGCTGACAGTTTACCTTTTCCGGAGATGAAGCAGATTGGTGAGAAAGCTGGAATTGATGTTGTCTTCTGCACTGTTGGAATAGCGCCTGGGGCTTCGCCGAAAACCGGGGTGGAGATTGCGAAGCTTTTGCAGCCGAAAACCGCTGTTCCTTATCATACTGCTTCGGCTAGTGACCTTAAACGATTTGCGGAGATTCTTTCGAAGGAAGCTCCGAATGTTAAGTGTATGCTTGTTGAAAGTGGTAAAATTTACAAATATCCTTAAGGGACGATGAGGGATGGAGAGGGAAGAAGCTAAAACAGAGTTTTGCAGAATACTGCATAAGATTGGCGCTTTAAAGTTTGGAACTTTCAAGCTTACCAGCGGCAAAATCAGCCCCTACTACATCGACTTGAGGGTTGTTCCCAGCTTTCCAGACGCCTTCCAGAAGGTTTGCAATTTCTATGTTGACCTTATTAAGGCTGATTTGGGCGTGGAAAGTTTTGACAGAATAGCAAGTGTGCCAACCGCTGGAATACCTTTCGCAGCCTTAATAGCTTACACGTTTAAAAAACCATTTTTCTATATTCGCCCAACAGTTCGCCTTCATGGAAGGGAACGTAGAATTGAGGGCGTTCTCATGCCTGGTGACCGTGTCATCCTTATAGATGACTTGATTACTACGGGCAAGTCTTTGCGGAAGGCTGCGCGGATTATTCGTGCCGAAGGTGGAGTTGTGACTGATGCTGTTGTTTTGTTGGATAGAGAGGAAGGGGGAAGAGAAAAATTGGCTAAGGAAAACATTAGGCTTCATTGCTTGTTAAAGGCGGATGAAGTTGCGCAGAAACTTTATGAAATAGGGGCAATTACAAAAGATGAGCTTTCAATTATTCGGAAGCAGATAAGAAAGAAAAACGAGTGAGAAAGGGGTTATTCATAATAGATTAATTTTTCATCTTCTAGTTTTTGATGAAGCTTGTTTACGGCGTCGTAGACGTCTTGCTCTCTTTTGGCTCCAGTGCACACAAGTTTGCCGCTTGCGAACAGCAGAATCACAACTTTTGGTTCGTCCATTCTGTAAATTAAGCCTGGAAACTGTTCTGGCTCATACATGGTTCTTCCAAGCGTGTAGGCAGCCTTTTCCAAGTCTATCATTCCGCCGAGGCTTGCTGACGCGACTATGTTTTGTATTTTTAGTTCCGGTTTACTGATGATTATGATGCCGCTCTTTTTTAGTTCTTTAATAACCCTCATTACGGCTCTTCTAGCTTCTTTCTCTGATTTGGCGCCTGTGCAAACCATTTTCCCAGAATTGAAGATTAATGTTGCAGTTTTTGGTCTTTTCAACCTAAACACTAAGCCTGGAAACTGTTCTGGACGGTATTCGACGCCCGGATAGCCCTTTACAACGGCGTTCAAGTCCACTCTTTGTTTTAGGGTTGCAGATGCAACAACGTTTTCAATGTTTACGGAAGCCTTCATTTTCGGCATATTAATCACATCTTATAAACTCAATAGAGTTCTTTATAAAGCCTTATAAAGTCTTAGGTTGCTGAAGGTTTATCGGTTTCCGCTGTTTCTAGTATTTCTTTTTCTTTTGGCTTTTTGAAGAGAACTGGGAGAATAAATTCGATTAAAATTATGAAGATGAACAAAATTATTATGAGGAATATTCCGCCGCTTGAACGTAAGAATAGGGCTACGTTGCCAAGCCAAGGAATCTTGTAAATAACTTTGCCGACAATGTAATCTTCGGGTATCATGCCGTTATAGGGTAGAAGATTACCGTCTTCATCATACCAATGGTCGGCTCCGCTGTTATAGTCTCCTTGGGTTCTGAAGTACCATTTGCCCGTTGTTGGGTCTTGGGTGCGGTCAATGGCTCTGTGAACATAGAGTTCGCCTGCTTGGAAAGGCGCTAGTCGTACACGGTCAAACACTATTATGTCTCCAGGAACTGGCGCATTTTTGGGCGCCGCTTTTATTTCTTCGCCTTTTAGTCCGCCTTGGATTATGATTAAATCGCCAACTTCAAGTGTTGGATGCATGCTTCCAGAAGCCACGGCTAAAACTGGGAACTCTGTTTTTAAAGCCAGTCTTATTCCAAACCAGAAAGCAAGAACGCCAAGAATGACTATTGCAAGTAGGATTAGTGTTTTGATGTATTCGTTTTTCCAGAGTTTTTTGAACGTCATTTTCGACAACGCCATGTAATGTTTTTGAAGTGATAGTTAAGGGTTTAGCATTAAAACTTAACGCTTTCTGCACAGAAATAGGAAGGAGGATGATGAGCTTGCTGGAAATGTTGTTATGCTAAAATTCTACGCCTTCGGCGCCCAGTTTTGTTTTACCCACTATGTCTTTGAATTTTTTCCCGCATGAGGGGCACTCATACATTCCGAAGACCGTGACTGTTATTCGCATTTTCTTGTCAGGGAAAGGAGCGATAAGTTCCCATGTTTTGTATGGTTCTTTAGCCACTTCTCCGCATGCGGGACACACATGCTGTTTTGGCTGTTTCTGCGGCATGTTTCCTGCCTACGCTAAACCTTTCTTTTGCCTAAGACAACCCTAAAGGGTTTCTTGCATTTAGGACAATCGTAAAGGCCAATCTCTAACTCCATTCTCTTTCCAGACTTGTCTGGTCGTCCAGCCATTTTCCATTTCTTCTTCGCTGTTGAAACGTCGGTTCCACATTTTGGACATTTCGCCATACATTTTCCTCCATTACTTATGATTCCGTATTCATGTTCAATGATGGAGAATAAAAGATTTGTGATGGAATAGAACTCTTAAAAACGCTAAAAATCCATGGTTTTTCCATGGAGAAAGCATGAAAGCTATGTTGAAGAAATTTATGTATGCCAACAATTCATCAATGTTGCAAATTTTCAACGCTTAAATCAACATTTTCATGGAAATAACGTTGGAAATCCGTAACAAAATCCCTTTTCAACTCAAAACTGGATTAACGAATCAAGTAAAATTTCAAATCTTTAACCCTATTTAGAAACTCCTCCATTTCTTTTTCAACTTCTTCTCTTCTTTTCGACAGAAAATCCAATTCTTCAGTAAATTCCCTCAACCACTCTTCAATGGCAAGCGCATTTTCATCTTCACTCATTTTTGCAAGATATTTCGAAACATCTTGCGGAGCGCCCTTATCCAATAATTTAAGCGGATAATTGATTTGCTGAGGCTTTAAAAAAGGGAAAAAATGCCTTGTAGACCTCGGCTTCATTAAGCGACCCTTCAGCCCAGCGGAAATAACTTCCGCAACGCTGATGTCTTCTCCATCATTGTTTAGGTATCTGTGAATCCTCCTTCTCCCAACACGAATTTTTGGATTATGAGAAGCATCTACAAGAACTGTGGGCACCAGTTTATAGCCCAAACTTTTCAACGCAAGCCACCGATGCATCCCATCCAAAATAACACGAGACTTCTCATCCGCCACAATAGGATATTTCAATACGCCATCACGAAGAATCTCTTGCCTAAGCAACTCCAAATAAAGTGGAGAACCCATCTCATGCGGTTTTAACTCGTCAATAGGCAACAAGATTACCTTCAACTTCGACTTAGCCAAAGCAACAGAAGACAAAGCCTTCCCACCGCCTTCAACGACTAAACGTTGGAACCTCAATTTTCTCTGGCTCATAATCCACAAGTTTACCCGCCAAAAACTGCTCATAGGCTGTTAAATCCAGCAAGCCATGCCCACTATAATTCATGGCAATCACCTTCGCCATGCCAGTCTCTCTGCACCTTAAAGCCTCATCAATTACAAACTTCAAACTGTGCGCCGTCTCGGGAGCAATTATCAAACCCTCAGTTTGAGCCAAAATACGTGCAGCCTCGAAAACTTCAGTCTGACTATAAGCAACAGAACGCATGTACCCGTTATGGATGAGGCTGGATATGGATGGCGCCATTCCGTGGTATCTCAAGCCTCCAGCGTGAATCGGCGGACAGGCATATCTGTGACCAATTGTTAACATTTTGAGAAGCGGTGTCATTTCAGCCGTGTCGCCAAAATCGTAAGTGTAGACACCTCTTGTCGTATGTGGAACAGCCTTCGACTCACAAGCAACAAACTCTGTTTCGCTTTTGCCCCTAAGCTTATCCATCATGAAAGGATAACAGAACCCAGCAAAATTGGAACCACCACCTATACAACCGCAGACAACATCGGGATACACGTCTAAAAGTTCAAACTGTTTCTTAGCCTCCAAGCCCACTATGCTTTGGTGCAGAAGAACATGATTTAAAACAGAACCCAAAGAATAACGGGTATCCTCATGAGTAACCGTGTCTTCTATGGCTTCACTAATGGCTATCCCAAGCGAACCAACATGATTAGGATTCTCCTTAAGCAATCTCCTACCAAAACTCGTCTGGTCGCTTGGAGACGGAAAAATCTCAGCACCATAAACTTGCGCTATTATCCGCCTTCCAGGCTTCTGCAAATAGCTAGCCCTAACCATGTATATGCGACACTTCAACCCGAAAAGAACACAAGAAAAAGCCAATGCGGTACCCCACTGCCCAGCGCCAGTTTCCGTCACTAACCTATGAATGCCTTGCTCCCTATTATAGTATGCTTGCGCAATCGCAGTGTTAGTTTTATGACTTCCAGTGGGGCTAAAATTTTCGCACTTAAAATATATCTGCGCAGGAGTCTTCAAATATCTCTCAAGCCTTCTTGCACGGTAAAGAGGAGTTGGACGGGGAAGCCTAAGATAGGTTTCAAAAACTTCGTCCGGAATCTTTATGTAACGCTCCGTGGAAACCTCTTGCCTAATCAATTCCTTCGCAAAAATTCTTTCAAGCAACGCTGGGTTTATGGGCTTAAGCGTTGTGGGGTCTAAAGGCGGCGGCAAAGGTTCTGGAAGGTCTGCCTGAATGTTATACCAAGATGTGGGCATTTCTTCTGGGCTTAAAAACACAAAACAATCTTTCGCTGTCGATTTCATGGTCAATTTCTCTCCTCGATGCACATTTTTAGACGTTTAAGCTCATTAATAGACATAATAACTAAAAGAACATATTTATACTTTATTGCACAAAAATGTACATTAAGGAAACCGAAACATGTGGAACAACATAAAAAAACACTTGGAAAACCATCCAGAAAGACTCAAAGTAGCCCGCATCCTCGTAGAAAACGGACTAAGCATAAGAAACGGAAAAATATACCTAAACGAAATCGAAAT
>JAWCNH010000069.1:0-6234 GCA_038848765.1 Bathyarchaeia archaeon | reverse complement strand
GGGTTTTCTTTCCCGTTCGTTAATGATTTGCCACATATACTTTTTTCCGATGCCTGGAATTAGCTCCAAGGCATGCATTCTAGGTGTTATGGCTTGCGCAGCATTAAAGAAGTTAACGAACCACTTTTCACGGTTCAAAATAATCCTTTCAACCACGCCTGGAAGTTCCATTTTTGCTGCCGCCGTCAATTCTTCGTAGCCGATTCTTCCAAGAATGTAGGTAAGTTCTTCTCGTGCATTTTTACCCACATATACGCGGTCATAGGGCTTCAATGCGACCCCTTCTTTAGCTATTGCCTCTAAAAGTGTGAAGTATTCTTCGCCGACAAGTTGGACAAGGGCGCCAGCCCTATAGGTTGGTTTGCCGCCTGCTCTCCCATGAGGTAGGAAATCCAGCACGTAAGCATGTTCTTCATAGAGCTGGGTTTTCTTGTGTTCTCTTATTTCTTCTCTGCGTAAATGTTCGCCTTGCATGATGAACACCTTTATTTTCTAGATTATTCACTACGCAAAAGACGCCAAGTCAAGCCCCGTTTGTAAGGAGTTGTTTCATGCAAGGCTTCTTCTTCCAGCATTATAAATTGTAATAATTAGTTTTTGCTTATTAATTTTCTTACTTTAAAATCCATTAAAGACTTTTGAAACTCTACTCTTTCTTTCTGTGTTGGGCTAAAAGGGAGAGAATTGTCTCCAGTTTAGAAGTTTCAACTATCTTGCGCCCACCAGCCAAAAAAACTCTTATTTCTTCAATGCTTTCCGGGGCGCAATTAACGATTTGCACCGCTTCTTCCTCTTCCAGTCCGAACTCGGAAACAAGTTTATTTACAAGCATTTCCGCAGTTTCAGCGTCAACTTTGGAAAACTTTGTTGCGTAGTCTAATGTTCTACGTTGAAACTGGTCAAGTTGCTCTTCGCCCATCGACTCCAACAGCTTTTTCACTTGCGGCACTGAAAGAAGCTTTTCTTTCAGCACTTTTTGAGCCATTATTCAGCCCTTCCTACGAAAGGTTCCAAATGTTCTGGGCGGACAATAATTTCTTTTTCAGCATTTCCTTGCGGAACTTTAACGACGTAAGCTCTGCCACGTTTATTCAATACGACGCCTATCTTTCCATGATAACGGCGGTGAGGCATGCCTTTATGAAAGCTTGGATTTATTTTAATCACCACCTTATCTTGTGGTTCGTAAGTTTGAAGAATTTTACTCAACCCAATTTTCCCTCTTCTTCTAGCCTTTAAGGTCAAGAGGGCTCTTGTTTTTGCTCGATAGCCTTTTGATTTTGGCATTTTATTCCTCCATATCCACACCTAAAACGTCCAGCTCCACAGGAGTCGCATGGGCTCCAAGGATTTGGCATACGTTAGGTTCTGTTCTCCCTTCGTCACCGGTTATCAACTCCTTAATATACAGTCCTCCTTGACAACGAATCGTCATCTCAACGCGGTTAGGTGAAACCCTCTTTATGTTTGTCTCGTATATGTGTTTTTCTCGTATTTTGTCCGCTCGCCTATGCAAAACACGAAACGGAGTCCGTTGACGAATAGTGATGCCGGAAAGCACTTCTTCAAGTTTAACCAATTCTTCATCAGAAACATTTCTGTCAAACTCCACAATAACTCGATACCTTTTCTCTGCTGCTTCGCCCTTCTTTAACTTTCTAGCATCATCCTTACTAGCTAAACGAAGCCCAGCCACTTCAACCTTTCCTTCAGCATAACCATTTATGAGGCGCGTAAGCTTTGTTAGGTCGATGAACCGTTTCCGTGGCTTTTTAACCTCAATTATGAATGGTCTTCCTTCTCCCAACATACGTGCGTCAATGTCTTCGCGACCAGCAGCGTGAAATGCAACTTCCGTTCCTCCAGTTTCTTCTATCAGGGGTTTTGCGATAAGTTCTTCAACTGATTCAGGATACATTTTCCCAGTCCAGTTGCATCTTTCACAGCCTTTTCCTCGGCATTCTTTGCAGTGCCACTTTGATTGCGGAATACCTCGGACAAGCTTTTTGTATCTTCCCGCAATGTAAAGGGGATTTATCTGAACCCTTATTTGTTTCGTGAAAGGATTCATGAGGAGCGTTATGTCCGGGTTCCTGTATTCCACATTTTTTTGGGTTTTTTCTGCAATTTCTCTTCCAAGTAGACGGCTAAACTCGCTTCGCATGCTTTCTCCATGGCTGATCTCAAATTCCGCTCTGAACTCGTCTTCTTTTTCTTCGATTTCTCTAGGCAACTCAACTCCGACTAGAAATGTAGAAAATTCGTAATCCCCCAGAGAATCTAAGGCTAAATTTACCAATTCATCCACCAATTCGAAATGGTTTTGGCATAGATAACATTGTTTCTTATTTCCGCTACGTTTTTTTAATCTCTTCAGAACCTCAGCCGCAGCGTCTAAGGCTCCATTGGTTGCCAACTGCTTAAGGAGAGCTATCCCTGCCTTTTCCTTGGATAGGGCTGATGCGTGAGCATTTAGCAAAAGCAGAAGTTTTATGGCTTCACCCCGAGACTTGTTGTCCACGCCGAAACCTAGAAGGGCAAATTGCCTACCCAAACAGTTGTCGCATAAGGGATACTTTTCAAGCATTTTTTGAGATTTTTCAAGAACATCCATGAAAACATTCCTTCGATGCTGAAGAGTCTATTCCATGGGCAATTGTTTTCCAAAGAAGGGAAGCTTTTTCCTTCTCAAAGTTTTCATTAACTTTCGCATTTGCGTGTATTGCTGCAGAAGCTCTTTTACTTCTTTCTCGCTTGTACCAGAACCACGGGCAACTCGTCTAACACGGGAAGGTGTGAAAATTTTGGGATTATCTCTTTCATTGGGAGTCATGGATTGAATTATTACACGCCATTTTTCTAAACGGTCTTCAGCCATGGTTAACATGTCTTCTGGTATGTTATAACCCATTCCAGGCACCATTTTAAGCAGTTTTCTTAAGGGTCCCATGCCCTTCATGGCTTGAAACTGCTCATACATGTCTGTGAGCGTAAATTTGCCGCTTAGGAAAGCCCGCATCTTTTTCTCTGGCACCTTCACTTCTGCTTCTCGCACTTTTTCAACAAGGCTTTCAATGTCGCCCATGCCTAAAAGTCGACCGACAAATCTTGAAGGAACAAATGCTTCGATGTCTTCAATTTTTTCGCCAGTACTAATGAATTTGATTGGCGCTCCAATTGCAGCAACAGCTGATAATGCACCGCCGCCCCGTGCTGAACCATCCAGCTTGGCAACGAGAATAGAGCCTATTGGCGTGGCTTCATGGAAAGCTTTGGCTTGAATTGCTGCTTGCTGCCCTATTGTTCCGTCTATGACAAGCATCACTTCGTCTGGTTTTATCGCCTTCTCCAGCTCTTTCATCTCTTCAATTAAGCCCTTCTCTTCTTTATGACGGCCAGCCGTGTCGATAATAACTAAATCTTTATCGTGAAACTGCTTTAATCCGGCTAAGGCAATATCTAAAGGATTCTTTGATTTTACATCACCATAAACGGGAACATTTATTCTGTTAGCCAACTGCTGCAGTTGAGCATAAGCGCCTGGTCTATAAGTGTCGACTGTGACTAGTGCTACTTTAAGCCCTCTCTTCTGAAAGTAGCGAGCTAGTTTAGCTGCTGCTGTTGTTTTGCCAGAGCCTTGAATGCCCACTAGCATAAGCACCTTTCTTTTACCTGGCTCAATTTTTAAAGTGGCTGGTTTTTCGCCTAAAAACCTGGTTAATTCTTCATACACAACCTTTATCACGTGTTCTTTTCTGGAAACGCCTGGCGGAACCTTTTCTTTTAAAGCCCTGTCTTCTATACGTTTAGAAATTTCCAGAACCAACTGGACATTTACGTCTGCCTGCAAAAGAACCCGCTGCAAGTCTCTAACAAGTTCTTTAACTGTGGCTTCATCCACAACTGCGGCTCGGAAAACCTTTCTGAGAGCATTGTATAGCGAGGAACCCAAACGCTCAAGAGCCATAAGCTATCGTCAACATAAATACAAGCCTGCATAAATAAACATTTACGACAAATATTTTCTGTGAAAGATTAAGAGTTGAATAAAGGTGTGGTTAAATATTTTAATCCATCATCAGGCAGCACTGCCACTATAACTTTTCCTTTACCCAGTTCTTTCGCCTTTTTTAAGGCAACGTACATTATGGCGCCCGAGCTCATTCCGATGAGCAAGCCTTCTTTTTGGGCTGTTTGTCTTGCAACTTCAAAGGTTTGTGGCACTTCTTCCTGTGAAATTTCTACTATTTCGTCGAAACTTTCTTTTCTGAACAGTTGAGTTGGGTAGGGTTCCCTCGGGTTCCTTAGTCCTTGAATGCTGACGCCAAGTTTCGGCGTGACGCCTACAATTTTGATGTTTGGGTCGTATTGTTTAATTCGCAATGAGACGCCAACGCCTGTTCCAGCGGTTCCGATTCCAACAACTATCATGTCCAGTTTTCCCTTTGTTTGTTCAAGAATTTCCCTGCTTGTTGTTTGGTAGTGGGCTAAAATGTTTGCTGGGTCTTTAAATTGGTCTAAATCTATGTATTCATTTGGGTTTTCCCTTAACAGTTTTTGTTTAAGTTCTATGGCTCCTCCGGTTCCTTTCTCTCCTGGCGAAAGAATTAGTTCGGCGCCGTATGCCCTGATTATTTTTCTTCTTTCTATGCTAACTGATTCGGGCATTATGATGCAAATGTTATATCCTTTTGCGGCTGCAATCATTGCTAAGGCTATTCCAGTGTTTCCAGATGTTGCTTCCAGTATTTTTTTCTGTTTTGTTAGTTTTCCAGATGCTTCGGCATATTCTATGAGGTATAGTGCCATTCGGTCTTTCACGGAGCCTCCAATATTGTACCATTCGAGTTTTGCGTATATTGTGGCGTCGTTTGGCTCTGTAAGCTTATTTATTCTTAGGAGAGGAGTTTTTCCAATAAGGTCTGTTATGCTGTTTGCCACGATCATTTAATGCCCTACTTTAATTCTTTTAGGGGGATATTTACTTGTTTTTGTATGGCTGAAATGTGTTTCCATTCGCCGTCTAGTTTTATTAGGTGTTTTGATGTTTTGGGTGGCAACTTTTTTGGGCTTAGTCCAGCCTCTATTACATCTTTTTTTGTTAGGTTGGCGCTTTTATGCCCAGTGACGTTTATCATGGGTGAGTTGTAATCAACAAATATAACGGGTATTTTATTGCATCCTAGCATTTTGAGTGCTGCTACTCTGTGATGTCCGTCAAGAATTATGTTCCTGTCTTTGTCAACTGCTATGGCGAATCTTAGAAACCCATCCAACTCTATTTCTTGTTTTAATTCTCTCAAATAAGCTGGGTCCACTTCTTCATGCGCCTTTAATTTGTTTAGTTCAAATAATTCTACGTTGAACGTTGTTTCTGGTTTTGTGGTTTGTTGGGTTTGGGGCATTTTGTCCCTCGTTTAACGCTGTTAAAAAATATTTAACGGCGTTAAATATATAAGCTTAATGGATGATAATTACTATTGGAGAACAAAACCTTGAAGCCTCCATGCATGATTATGGTTCAATACGTTCTGCCAGCAATCCGAGTGTTGATAATCAAAAATCTCATAGAAGAACACAACATGCGAAAAATCGACGTGTCAACAAAGATGGAACTAACCCCAGCAGCCATAACACAGTATATGAAAGGTGAAAGAGGGGCAGGGTTCATTGATGAAATTGTAAAATCTGAAAAAACTATGAAAATTCTTTCTGAACTGGCTGAAGCGTTAGCCAAAGAAAAAATGCCAACAGAAACAGTCATAGACAAGTTATGCGAAGCTTGTATCACCATAAGGTCTGAAGGAATAGTTTGCAAACTGCATCAAAAAGAGCTTCCAACCCTGAAAGAGTCTAAGTGCACAATATGTGAATCTTCTAACCCAAATTGTTTCGCAGATTGACACTTCAATATCTTATTTTTTGTCTTCTTTTCGCCCAACAATCCCTACAATACTGCGGTTTTGAAGAGTCTGGTTTGAATGGTATTTCAATTTCTTTTCCGCAATTGGCGCAAGTTGTTTTATATGTTTTTGTGGGCATTTGTTTCGCCTAAGCCAAATATTTTGGAGAGCTTGATACTTGCATATAAGTTTATGTGGTTACATGTCAAGGAGTGATATATTCGGTTTGCCGTAAATACCGCTATATTCTGCTTTGAATGTCTAGTTTTTGAGAGAGAGAGGCTTTGAAGTGTCCAGCGTTAGAAGGAGACTATACAATGTTCTTGCCCAG
>JAWCNH010000068.1:0-6281 GCA_038848765.1 Bathyarchaeia archaeon | reverse complement strand
TCTCGCTGCGCCTCCAAGAAGACGCAATAAAATCCCTTTTAGAGCAAGATTTTCAGCTGGCAGCCGAAGTTTTGGAAAGAAGCCGAGAAGCCTTGAGACATTATAGGATGACGATTAGGCAGATAGCGCTTGCAAGCATCAGCAGGCTTATAGCCAAAAAAATTGGGATAAAAAATTGTCAAGAATGCGTTACTTTCGCTTTGACAGCCCGAGACCTCAACCGCCTAGTCCATCATTCTTCATCAATCGCCAAGCATGTTCTAGCCCTAAAAAATAAGAGAAAAATCAGCAAAGAAATTTTGGGCATTTTGGAGGAAATGTCAAAAACCGCATATGAAATGCAGGAAAAAGCGGTTAGGGCTTTTTTGGAGAAAAACGTTCAATTAGCCATCACTGTTATGGGTAAAATGAACGCCGTGAGAGAAAAGGAGGAGGCTTTCTTGAAAGCGGTTATGGAAAAAGTGAAGGATGTGGACGCTGCAGTCGTTTTAGGCATGATTGCGCGGGATTTAAGGAGAATCGCAGGATATGCAGTGGCTGTTTCAGACAACGCCATGAATAGAGTATTAACACCCACTTGATTTTAGGTTTCTTTTCACGGATTCTTGGGAAGAGAAGTTTAATCTGTTGATTACATTATTCTGAAGATGCATATTTGCGGTATTGTTGGGCAGGTTTGATTACGAAAAGATAGACTGCCACACAAAGCAATATCCATGTAACGACTTGTATAAATGCAAGAGAAGTAAGGTTCCAAAGAAACGACATCAACGTGGTTACTATGCCCATTGCAACTGTTGTGCTTGCAAAGAATAATGAATTCACAATAGCCGTTCTTTTTGTCAATGGTGGAAAAGCTCTGCAAGAACATGACGCTGTCATGACAAAGTAGCCTAATAAGAATAGGAAAATGCCGAGAAAGGCTGATATGATGTAGAGTGCAAATTGTGCTATTATATTGCTTGGGTCGGGAAGCCTCGTGATTAATATGGTGTAAGCAGTGAACATGAAACCAGAAAATAGGGACATCACGCTAATTAGGTTGGATAAATGCTTTCTATAATCGGAATAGTCCTTTTCATCTGAAGACAACAGATTTTCACCTAAGTAACTATTTCTCTAGTCCTTTCATATATATTCAAAAAGGTGTTTGAGGTTTTCGATTACTCCAGTTTTGCTCCGCATCTTAGGCAGTATTGAGACTTTTCTGGAAGGTATTCTGCGCCGCATTTGTTGCATTTACGCATGTATGGTCCGTAAGGAATTCTTGGGTCTCCTCCAGAAGCGATGAATTTGCGGATTTTCTCCATTTCTGTTTTTCTTTTCTGTTTGAAAGCCCATAAGCCTTCTGTGGGTTCCATTGAGCCTATATTAAGCGAAAACCATGCTTTTCCATGTTCCCATGTTGGACGCCAAACGAGCTCTTTCCACCAGTTGTGATGAACTTTGTAGTACCAGAGGCTGGATGGGGACAAATTCTTCATTTTGTCAATGTATTCTTTCACTTTTTCGTCTAACTTGTCTTTGGGCACAACTTCGTTAACCACGCCGTATTTGAGCGCTTCTTCAGCGTTTATCTGCGAGCTTAAGAGAACCATTTCCGCAGACTTTTTTATACTCATGTGCAAGGGAAGCCACTGGGACAATCCGCCGATGGATGTCATGCCAACTCTTGGACCAGGCGAAATGAATCTTGCATGGTCTGCTGCTATGGCAAGGTCGCAGCAAGCAACAAATTCCCAGCCTCCCCCCGCAACCGCGCCGTTTACTCTGGCGATAACTGGTTTTCCGCAATGCATTATTAGGTCAAAAATTCTAGCGTAATATTCTCCCCATTCCCAGAACTTCCAAGGCTTTCTGTTGTATATTTCCGCATATTCATTCACGTTTCCGCCAGTGCAGAAGGCTCTGTCACCAACTCCAGTCATCACGATGAATTGCACGTTGTCGTCGCCCATAGCCCTCTCGTAGGCAGCGCACATTTCCTTAAGTGTTCCCAACACGTAAGAGTTCATTTCGTCTGGATTGTTAATGGCAATGCAAGCAGTGTAATCATACCATTTAGGCTCGTACTTCACGGTTCGCCAGTTCTTCGGGTCTTCTGACGGATGCCAATCATATTCTCTCTGGCTCATTTTCACCACGCAGAAACCAATAATTCCTCAAAAACATTATTTAAGACTTGCTAAGACGCATAACGCATGAATTTTATAAGGGAAAACATGGATAATCTACTCTTCCAGAAAGGTTGAGAAAATGGTAAACATACCAGAAAAAATATTCACATGGCAGATGACGCAGCCATGGACGAAAGACCCGCAGACAGGCAAAGTAATCGAGGGAAAACTGGAAAAAACCGAGATACCCGTCCCTCCGCTTCAACCTGGAGAAGCCCTTGTAGAAATAGCTGGCTGCGGCGTATGTCACACAGACTTGGGCTACTTTTATGATGGTGTTCCAACAGTGACCAAGCCTCCGCTAACATTGGGCCACGAAATAAGCGGCGTCGTGGTGGCTGGCGAAGAGAAACTAATAGGCAAAGAAGTCATCATCCCAGCAGTTATGCCATGCAACAAATGCCCAATCTGCGCAGCCGGAAGAGGAAACCGATGCCTAGCGCAGAAAATGCCCGGCAACAGCCTAGGAATCTACGGCGGCTTCTCTAGTCACATTCCAGTCCCAGCAGAAGACTTGTGCATCGTCGAAAATCGCGGCGACTTTCAACTCGCCGAACTCGCAGTTATCGCCGACGCAGTAACAACTCCATACCAAGCCTGCGTAAGAGCTGGGCTAAAACCTGGAGACAACGTAGTTGTCGTAGGCGTAACTGGCGGTGTTGGCAGTTATACAGCTCAGATGGCTAAAGCCTTCGGCGCCAAAACCGTGATAGGCATCGGGCGAGACCCAGAAAAACTTGAAAGAGCCCTCAAATACGGCGCAGACTACGTTATAAACTCGGTGAACAAAGATGAAAACGCTGTTCGCAACGAATTTCGAGAGTTATGCAAAGCCCATGGACTGCCCAGCAATTACGGCTGGATAATATTTGAAGTGACTGGAACACCTCAAGGGCAGGCAATAGCCCTAAACCTCCTCTCCTTCATTGGAAAACTAATCGTCATAGGCTTCGGCTTACAAAAAAACGAATACAGCATTTCAAGGCTCATGGCTTTTGACGCGGAAATTATAGGCACATGGGGATGTCTACCGAAATACTATCCAAAAGTGTTAGAACTTGTTCTAAACAGAACAATAGAAATTAGGCCTTTCACTGAGCTTAGACCGATGAGCCAAATCAGAGAAGTCTTCGAAGAAGCACACAACAGAAAACTAACCAAAAGAGTTGTTCTAACGCCTGACTTCTAATTTGCCTTAAAACTTCTCTATTTTTGCCGCTATTTCTTCTAGGATTTTCGTGAAGGGATGTTGAGGCTTCTCTTTGGAAAATATGAAAGTTCCGCTGGCTTTCAAAACATCACAGTAGCAAGGCACAACTTCCAAAACAGGCACTTCAGGCATTTTATCATATTCTTTATGCAAACTTTTCCTATCCATTTTTGAACTTAAGGTTTCCACCGGCACCTTATTTAATAAAATAGCCGTCTTCTTTTCAAACAAATCATAAAGCTCATGAATCATCCTTTGAGTCCCCTGCACGTCCGAAGCGTCCACCGTCGTGACAACCAAAACCATGTCTGCGCTTACAATGGCGTTTATAGAAGAATATTGCAGTCCAGGGCTTGTGTCAAAAATTATGTAGTCCAACTCCATGTCGTTAAGGAGCGAATTCTTTAGAGTTAAAAGTCGACCTAAAGCCCGCATCTCCCATTTCCTATCTTTGGCAGTCATGTCCCTAATGGCTTCTGTGGATGGATTGGCAAAGCCGACAAGCAGCTTTCCACCATTAAAAGACTTGTCTGTAAAATCGACTAGTGCCTTATTGATTTCGCATATTCCATTAAGATAATCGTTTAACCAATACTCTACACTATTCGCCTTAAAAACAGCGTGAAGGCTTGGGGCGCGGAAATCCAAGTCTAAAAGGCACACTTTCCTATGCAATCTTGCATAAGTGGCTGCCAAGTTAACCGACATTAACGTTTTCCCCGTTCCGCCTTTATAGGAGTGAATGGCAATTATTTTCCCCAAAGCCGACACCTCACTTGGCATTTTCTCTTTCCACATAAAAGTAAGCTTTACGCCCCTTCCTTTCCTTCTTAAGATAACCCATCAAAACCAGCTGGTTCAAATAGCCACTCTCAACAGCCCTAGCCCTTTTCGTCTGTTCAGCAACCTGCTCCGCAGTCGCATGCCCCAACTTACAAATAGTTATGGCAGTTTTACGCAGATGATCAGGCAAAGACAAAAGAGTCATAACATCCAAAGCGTCAGGCAAAGCTGGAATCTCCTTCTGATCATGCTTCTGCAACTCTATGATAACTTCCATCTTCTCGTTTAAACGCTCTAAACTCTCCTTAATCTTCTCAAGAATCTGCGTAGGATTCGTCCTCCAAACCTTAGTAGCGCTCAAACCCAATCCCTTGCAATGTTTGACACATCTACAAGAAATGATGGCTATACTGTTTATTAAGTCTTACGACACTACCATCCATACCACTTTTCAACAAACCACAAGAACAAAACAAAGCCATTTTCACAAAAAATGAAATAGCAAAAAGGGAGAAAATGTTTTTGGAGCACTAATTTCTGTGGCTGTTAGAATTCTCCGCCTTTTTCTTCGCTTTCTTCCTCTTTTGGACCTTTTGCTTCTTTCTCTTCTTTCGGCTTTGTTGCAGCTATGACATCATCGATTCTTAGTATCATAGATGCAGCTTCAGCAGCAGACTTTATTGCCTGAGCTTTCACCTTAACTGGTTCCACAATGCCCTTCTTGTACATGTCCACGACTTTGCCAGAGTAGACGTCTACGCCCATGTTTTGTCCTTTGACGTTTTCATGTTGCGCCCTTAGGGATACCATGATGTCGATTGGGTCGTGTCCAGCGTTTTGAGCTAAAGTTTTTGGAACGACTTCCATGGATTCAGCGAAAGCTTCTATGGCAAGTTGCTCTCTTCCACCCACTTTCACTGCATAGTCTCGAAGTTGCTTTGCAATTTCAGCTTCCACAGCGCCGCCTCCTGCAACAATCTTTGGCTCCTCGAGGACATCTCGTACCACTGATAAAGCGTCTTTCATGGACCTTTCAGCTTCATCTACCATTCTTTCTAAGCCTGCACGGAGCAGTATGCTGACGGCTCTTGGGTTTTTGCATTTTTCTACGAAAACCATTTTGTCGTCGCCAATTTTGCGTTCTTCAACAAGCCCAGCTTCGCCAAGGTCTTGAGGAGTAAGGTCGTCTACGTTGTTGACTACTTTGCCGCCGGTCGCCTTAGCCAGTTTTTCCATGTCTGATTCTTTGGCTCTTCGAACGGCTAGGATTCCTTCTTTGGCAAGGAAATACTGCGCAATGTCGTCTATGCCTTTTTGGCAGATTAAAACGTTGGCGCCTGTTTTCTTGATTTTTTCCACCATCTCTTTGAGCATGCGGTTTTCTTGGTCGAGGAAAGCCTTCACTTGGGTAGGCTCGCGGATGCGAATTTCGGCACTGAACTCAGTTTTCTCTACTTCGAGAGGAGCATTTAATAGGGCTATTTTTGCGTTTTCTACACGTTTGGGCATGTCTGGGTGGACAACTTCCTTGTCCAAGATTATGCCTTTGACAAGTTCAGTGTCCAAGAGGCTTTCGCCTTCTTTCTTGATTATTTGCACGTCGTCGATGTCGGCGACCCATTTGTCTCCACGTTTTTCAGCCACTTGTTTCACGGCGTCTATGGCGATTTCTGCTAGGTGTTCTCTCGCTCCGCCAACTGCTTTGCTGCCCATGGATGTTAAAGCCACATTCTTTAAAGTTTGACGGTCATCTATGTCTACTGACGTTCCTATCTTATCGAGAATTTCCCGCGCCTTTTCCATAGCTTTTCGATAACCGCTAACAATGACTGTAGGATGTATTCCTTGGTCCAATAGTTCTTCAGCTTTTCCAAGCAACTCGCCAGCCAGCACAACTGAAGTTGTTGTTCCGTCGCCTACCATGTCGTCTTGTGTTTTGGCGATTTCAACCATAATTTTGGCTGCGGGGTGTTCCACATCTATCTCTTTAAGAATCGCTGCACCGTCATTGGTAATTGTGACGTCGCCAAGGCTGTCGATGATCATTTTGTCCATGCCTCTTGGTCCTAAAGTTGTTTTCACTGTTTCGGCGATGATTCTGGCTGCGGTTA
>JAWCNH010000067.1:0-6303 GCA_038848765.1 Bathyarchaeia archaeon | reverse complement strand
GAAACCCATGGTTCTAGCTGGAACTGTAGTTTTAAAATAAACGCTTTTCTCCGACAAAACGAAGCTGATTGAGGATATGGATGAGTTGCTGTATATTTTGATTTGAGGGGAATCTAAAGTATATACTCTGGTTGTTGGTTTTGTTGGAACCATAAGGGGATGGTTGTCTTGGTTTTTTTCGTTAATGTAGTAGGGAGTATCCCATGTCCATGTATAATCTAATTCTTTAGCTTCGGGGTACTTTTTTTCGTAATCACCCCAATAGTTTCCTCTGTTTCCGTCGTCCCAAATGTTTGGCGTGTTATAATAAAAATAAACAGTGTAAAGTCTAATGTCGAAAACACTGTTCCAATAAAAGGTGTTGTTTGTAGAGTTGCGTAGTTGTATGCCATAATTACTATAATTTAATATGTTGTTTCTAACAAGGTTCCAGTCAGAGTCCAATATCCAAAGGCTAATTCTAAGGAAAGTTATGACATTCTCATTAATTGTATTGTTAAATGAACTATCGAGTAAAACTCCATCTCCACCCCAAGTTGCAGCTCCATAACCTTTGAAAAAATTATTTTCAATGATGCTTCTATTTGAACGGTCAAGAACGACGCAGTGGCTGTTAATCATGAAACAATTTCTAACCTTGATTTGATTGGAATAAAGGGCTCTAACCCCATAGACATTGCCTGTTATGGTCATGTCTTCTATGGAAACGTTTTGACATTTGTCGATGTATATTCCATGCTCAAAATCCTTTACAGTAAACTTTTTAATAGTCACGTTATTGGATGTGACACGAAAACCAATGCCCGTGGTATCTCCAGCCAAAATGGTGTTTTCCTTGTTTTCTCCAACCAACGAGACAGCTTTATTCACCACAACCTTTTCGCTATATATGCCAGCGGGAATCAGAATGGTGTCTCCCGGGTTGGCTGCGTTTATAGCTGCTTGTATTGTGTCATAAGCTTGGGCTGTAGATAAATTGTAGATTCCCCTTTTTTGGTCCTCTCCGGTTTCGGAACTATTTGGAATAAGAAGCCAAAAATGTAGACTCATGAGTATTAGAGGCAGAAGGAAGCAGAGAATTTTAGCGTTCCTTTTCATATTCCGTCAATTATCCAATGATTAACGCCTAGTTTTATGGATTATGGAAGAAAACTCAATCGGCGAGTATGCCTTCTAAAATGTTTGCGCATACCTTTCTCTTAACTTTCTGTGCAAAATCTTTCCAGTCGGTGTCCTGGGCATCTCTTCTGGTTTTATAAAGTCAACTGACTTTGGTTTTTTGTATCCAGCCATTTTCCCCCTGCACCATTCAATTATTTCTTCTTCCGTGGCTGTTTGTCCATCTTTAAGTATGACTACGGCTTTTACAGCTTCTCCCCATTTGTCATCTGGAACACCAATTACGGCTACGTCGAAAACCTTCGGGTGCCGCGATATTATTTCTTCAACTTCTGATGGGTAGACATGTTCGCCGCCAGTAATTATCATGTTGTCTTTTCTGTCAACCAAATAGTAATAGCCTTCTTCGTCCTTTTTCGCCATGTCTCGGGCAGTGAAAAATTCGCCTTTGAAAGATTTTCTTGTCATCTCAGGCAGTTTATAATACTCGTCAAACATCATTGGCCCCCTAGAATAGAGCTCTCCAACTTCCCCTACTTTCACTTCGTTTCCATTTTCATCTAGGAGCTTAATTTTGTCTGTTCCTAGGCACTCACGCCCAATAGAGCCTATTTTTCTAAGCTGGTCTTCTGGTTTGAGAATCGTAACTAAGCCTGCTTCTGTGGAGCCATAAGCCTCATATAACTTTACGTTTGGGAAGCAACGGAGTATTCCTTCCTTAATTTTTCCTCTCGCAGGAGCTGAAGAGCAGAGAAGCTTTTGAACAGAACTTAAATCAAACTGTTTCCTAACTTCTTCTGGAACGTTTAAAATTAAATTGTAATGTGTTGGAATTAGCGAAGTGAAAGTTATCCGCTCATGGCTCATGGTTCTTAAGAGTTCCACTGCGTCAAAGCTTTTGTCTCTTCCCACATATAGGGAGGCACCAATGTATAAGAATAGGAGTCCATAAAAGGTTGAATTTACATGGTAAAGGGGCATAATAATCATTCCATAATCTTTTTCTGAAAAACCGAATTCGACAGCGTTAATGAGGTAAAATGCTATGTAAGACTCGTGGGAGCGCACAACACCTTTCGGAATTCCAGTTGTTCCAGATGTGTAAATTTGCACCCATGTGTCTTTGCTTTCAACTTTCACGTTAGGCTTGCCCTCATGAGATTTGGCGATGAGAGTTTCATAGTTTAAGTAGCCTTCATGGGCAGTTTCGCCCACAACAACATAGTTTTCTTTCCCAACCTTCTGAAAGTTTGAACGGATAGAATTGATTGTGGGAAGAAATTCTTCGTAGGCAATTAATGCCTTCGCATCAGAATTGTCAACAACATATTCGATTTCTTTTGCAACATATCGCCAATTTACTGGCACAACAACCAGTCCTGCCTTTGCAAAGGCGCAGTAAATTTCAACAAATTCAGCGCAGTTATAAAGCATAACTGCCACTCTGTCGCCTTTCTGCAAACCCATCCCAAGTAAGGCGTTTGCCAATTTTTCAGTTCTAGAGTTTAATTCTGAATACGTCAATTTTCTGTTGCGCCAGTCTTTAAGCGCCAATTTTTGCGGGTTATTGCTTGCATGCACTTCTAGGATTTCGCCAAGATTAAGCCACACCATTTTAGGCTTTCTCCCATTCTCAACTCGACTTATTATTTCTGAATTAAAATATTTATTGTCTAAGGATTCGCTGCTTCTCGTTCACAAGAAATTATATATTTGCTTCCGTATCCTAATGAGAAGGAAGGTGTCACATGATGGAAATAAGAAAGGTAGCAGTTTTAGGCGCAGGGTTAATGGGACACGGAATAGCCCAAGTCTCGGCGCAAGTGGCAAAGTATGAGGTCTACATGAGAGACATCAAACAAGAGTTTCTAGACAAAGGCATGGCAATGATAAAAGACAGCTTGCAAAGGTTTCTAAAAAAGGGCGAAATTACCGAGGCAGAAGTTAGCCAAGTTTTAGCGAGAATCCATCCAACCCTCGACCTTAAAGAGGCAGTAAGCAACGCAGACCTAATCATCGAGGCAGTGCCAGAAAACGTTGAACTGAAAAAGAACATTCTTGCCGAAGTCGACAGACTAGCAAAGCCAGAAGCCATAATCACCTCAAACACTTCCTCCATAAGCATTTCAGAACTCGCCTCAGCAACAACGAGACCAGAAAAATTCTGCGGCATGCACTTCTTTAATCCGCCACAACTAATGAAACTCATAGAAATTATACGAGGAGCAAAAACGTCAGACGAAACCATCAACACCATTGTAGAAGTATCCAAAAAAATGGGGAAAGAAACAGTCATAGTCAAAAAGGACTGCGCAGGCTTCATCGTAAACAGAATCTTGGTTCCAGCCTTGAATGAAGCGGCTGCACTAGTTTGGGAAGGCGTAGCAGAACCAGAAGACATTGATAAAGCAATAAGGTTAGGATTAAACTGGCCTATGGGACCCCTTACACTCATGGACTACTTGGGCGTGGACACAACCCTCGCCATAGCGGAAATCTTGCAAAGAGAACTTGACCCAAAATATAGACCTTGCCCACTGCTAAGGCAAATGACAAGAGCAGGACTGCTCGGAAGAAAAACTGGAAAGGGCTTTTACGATTGGACGCAAAAGAAATAAACTTTGGGAGAGAGGACTATGGAGTTTAAAAACACGTTGTATGAGAAAAGCGAAGGAATAGCAACAATCACAATCAACCGTCCGCAAGCATTAAACGCTCTAAACGAAGAAACCCTCATCGAAATTATGGCACGACTAGAAGATGCGAAAAAGGATGAACAAGTCAAGGTAATCGTGATAACAGGCGCGGGCGATAGAGCCTTCTGCGCGGGTGCCGACCTCAACATGATGAAAGACGCAGGCGCCGTTAAGGGCATGAAGCTTTCACGGCTTGGACAGAAAGTGACGTTACAAATTGAAGAGTTAGAAAAGCCTGTAATCGCCGCTATTAACGGTTATGCATTAGGCGGCGGACTAGAATTAGCCATGGCCTGCGACTTACGAATTGCCTCTGAAAACGCCAGTTTAGGTCAACCAGAAATAAACGTGGGATTAATACCTGGTTGGGGAGGCACCCAAAGGCTTCCAAGGTTTGTTGGCAAAGGAATCGCCAAAGAAATGATTTTCACTGGCAAAAGAATCGACGCCAAAACAGCCCAACAATTAGGCTTGATTAATAAAGTTGTGCCAGCTTCGGAACTGCAAAAGGCTGTTAAAGAAATTGCAACAGAACTCATGGGTAAACCGCCAATAGGCATTTCATTGGCTAAACAATTGATAAACAGCAGCATAGAAACAGACTTGAGAGAAGGCCTAATAGAAGAGGCAGAAGCCTTCGGCATAATAGCCACAACCGAAGACTTCAACGAAGGCGTAAAGGCGTTTCTTGAAAAAAGAAAACCACAATATAAAGGAAAATAACTTCCTATTTCCCCTTTTCCTGCAACAAGAAAAGTATATCTAAAAGGGCTTAACATACCAAAATAGAACTTTAGGCGCCCCGGTAGCTCAGCCGGTTAGAGCGACAGCCTTGTATCTGAAAAGGCGAAAAGAAAGCTGTAGGTCGCGGGTTCGAATCCCGCTCGGGGCTCCATTCTATCTATGATAAATTTAAAATAATACTCAACCAACTAACCAATAGAGGGCCGGTCGTCTAGTTAGGTAGGACATCTGCTTGACGTGCAGAGGGTCGTCGGTTCAAGTCCGGCCCGGCCCACTACGCTCGCCTAATACCATTTTTAAATGGGCATTGTGATAAACTAGGGACTTATTCCAGCTTAGAAAAGCCAAGCGCCACTGCCTCAATTCTCTTAGCAGCGACTAAAAGAACGTGACTCATCGAAAGTTGTTAAAAATCAGGACGCTTGAGCTAAGTGAGTATCGTAGCTTTTCTTGTTAGATCGGCTCGCATAAAACTAATAAGAAAATTAATCAGATTGCAATAAGCGTGAAGATTATGTATGATGTTATAATTGCAGGCGCGGGCCCGGCAGGGCTCGCTGCGGGTATCTATTGTGCAAATTCTGGTTTACGAACGCTTATTCTGGAATCTAAGAAAGATGTTGGAGGAAGAATGCGCAGGGCACGGAGCATAATCAACTATCCAGGTTTTCCAGAAGAAATTACAGGACGAGAATTAGCAAAAAGGATGACGCGACAAGCAGGAAAGGCAGGTGCAGAGATCATAACAGCAGAAGAAATCCTGGATCTATCATGTAAAGAAAACAAATTTGTTGTTACAAAAAAGAATACATACAATTTTAGAGCTTTGATTTTGACTACGGGGGCTGGAATGAAAGGGTTAGGTATACAAAATGAAACATGGATTGGTGATGGAGTTAGTTATTGCCTTGAGTGTAGTTCGCCTTTGATTAAGGAAAAGGATGTAATCGTTATAGGTAGCACTCAAAGAACCATTGATGAAGCCATCTCCGTAGCGAAGATTGCTAACTCCGTCAAACTTGTTAATAATGCCAATTCGATTGTAGTAGAACAGAAAGTAAGAGAAAAATTGGAGAGAAACGGAATAGAATTGATAGAAGACTTTGTTGGAGAGAGCATTAAGGGTGAACCTCCAGGTAAACAAATGGTTTTACGTCATCTGAAAAACTCTAAACGCAGAAAACTTACAGCTAATCTTATTCTGGTGGTAAGCCCAACTGTTCCTTTTGTTTCGGTTTTGCGGAAAGCTGGTATTAAAACACATCGAGCGGGTTGCATCGTCGTTGATGAGTTTGGAAGAACAAATATCGAAGGCATATACGCTGCAGGAAGCTGTGCATCAACTTTGAAAGATATCATTCCTTCATGCGTTGGTGATGGAACCACAATTGCAGCTTACGTGTGCTTATACTTAAAGAATGAATAAAACATGTGTTCTCAGCTCATAAACTTATGCCACATCTTAAACTAAGCATAAAAACAACGTAAATTGAAAGTTTTCTATCTTCTATTAACGATGACTAATGGAAGTTTTTCTTATGAACCATTCCTTATGGAACTTCGTGTTCTTTCTAACGTGGGAATGCCAAAAAGGATGGGATTTTTGGTTTTTCCGAGTTTATTAAGTTTTAGCTTCTTTTATGCTTTGTGAAAATCACTGCTGTTGCCACTATGGCTATTGCTACTGCTAATGAGATGCTGATGGAGAGCATTTCTATTGGTAGGCTTGGCATTGGCAGCGGAT
>JAWCNH010000066.1:0-6358 GCA_038848765.1 Bathyarchaeia archaeon | reverse complement strand
TAGGTAAGGAAGGCTATAGAAGGATTGTGAAGCGGTGCATGAACTTAACATGGAGATTGGCTGATGGAATTAGGCATGTGGAAGGGCTTAGTCTAATAACTGAGCCCGCATTAAACATTGTAGGCATAAAATCAGAAGAAAAAAGCATCCAAACAATCGCAACCAGACTGCGGCAAAAGGGCTGGGCAATATCTCTCTTCCCCACCCACATACGTGTCGCAGTCATGCCTCACGTTAAGCCTTTACACATAGAAATGTTCCTTAACGACATTAAGGAAATAATGCAAAATCTAGCGTAGGAGCGAAGATTTTGTTGATTCATCCGTCAAAAGACATTTTGGGAACAAAGGGGAACGAACTACAAAACAAACGTATAGTCCTCTGCATAACTGGCAGTGTTGCAGCCACACAATGCCCAGAAATTGCAAGAGAACTCATGAGGCATGGAGCCGAAGTTTATGCCGTAATGTCGCCGATGGCTCAAAAAATAATACATCCAAATCTTATGGAATGGGCAACTGGAAACCCGGTTGTGACAGAGTTAACTGGAAAAATTGAGCATGTCATGTTGGCTGGTGAACACAAAGACAAAGCAGACCTGATTCTAGTTGCGCCAGCAACTGCGAATACAATAAGCAAAATTGCCTCTGGAATTGATGACACACCCGTCACAACAGTGGTTTCCACTGCTTTAGGTGCTGAAATACCAGTGATTATTGTTCCAGCTATGCACGAGTCTATGTATAAACATCCCATACTAAAGGAAAACATGAAGAAACTAAAAGCCTTAAACGTGTGGTTCGTTGGACCGAAGGTTGAAGAAGGAAAGGCGAAGATTGCGGAAACACAAGAAATCGTAAATGCCGTCATAGAAAGGCTTAACGTGAAAAGGGATTTGGCTGGAAAAAAGTTATTGATTACTGGCGGTCCAACGATTGAACACATTGACCCGGTTCGCGTTATTACAAACAAAAGCTCTGGGAAAATGGCTGTTTCAATCGCTAGAGAAGCATTATTGCGTGGAGCAGAAGTCACTTTAATTTACGGTCCAGGCTCGGCTGAACCGCCAAGCGAAGCCCATGTAGTTCGTGTTGAAACCTCAAGGGAAATGCTGGACAACGTCCTTTCAGAGCTGAAACAGAGAAAGTATGATGTGGTTGTTGCAGCGGCTGCAGTTGCAGACTGGGCTTTAGAGAAGCCATACAACCATAAGATTTCAACTCGGGACACCGCAATGCTTAGTTTAAAACTGAAGCCTACACCCAAAATCATCGACGCCATAAGAAAGGCTTGTCCAGACATTTTCTTGGTTGCGTTTAGGGCTGAGTATGGGCTTTCTGACAAGGAACTGGTTGAAGCAGGCGCTAAGTGGATGAAAAGGGCTGGGGCTGATTTGGTTGTTGTTAACGATGTTGGAAGAAAGAGTGTAGGCTTCGGATTTGACACAAACGAAGTTTTCATTTTAGACGCTAAAGGAAAAGTTGTTCATGTTCCACTTTCTATGAAACGGGAAGTGGCTAAAAAACTTCTTGACTTGATTGTGGCGAAACTTGGGCGGAAGTAAAAGTTTATGAATAAAAAATTTAAGCTTGTGGCTGTCGGCGGAACCTTCGACGAGTTTCATAAAGGGCATAGAGCCTTGCTTTCTAAGGCTTTTGAAATTGGCGAAAGAGTTCTCATTGGCTTGTGCACAGATGAATTTGTAAGTAAGATGAAGAAACCTCACAATGTTGCGCCTTACAAGCAGCGTTTAGAAGAATTGAAGAAATATTTAGAAGACCAAGGCGTTTTGCACCGCGCCCAAATTGTTCCATTAGATAACGCTTACGGCGTCACCCTAGAGCCAGGCTGTTTAGACGCTATCGTTGTGAGTAAGGAGACAGAGTTGCGGTCTTACGCTATTAATGAGAAAAGAAAGGCTAAAGGGCTGAAGCCTCTTCATGTAGAAGTAATCGACATGGTGCCAGCAGAAGATTCTACGCCAATTTCTTCAACAAGAATTAGACGCAGAGAAATCGACCGTGAAGGGCGTCTACTGGTTTAGAAGGATTACTGTTTTATTGCAGAAGCAAGTCTTCATTAAAAGGAGATAAAACATGCAAAAAATGGGACAAGAACAAATGGGAAAAATTGTCAGCAAACTGGAAGAATTTATGCGATACTGCCAAAAACTGAAAACAAGGGATACCTACCTAATTGTCAACAGAAATGCGCCAGTGCTTACAGAAGCCGCTGAAAAGGCAGCGGAAAACCTTAGCTTAGAAGTGAAAACCTTTAACTTAAACGCACCAAAGCCCTACAAACGGTTTCCTAAAAAACTAATAAGAATGCTTCAAGAAGAAACGCCTAAAGCAGGCATGGGACTTTTCGATTACAGCCAAAACCCAGATTGGAGCCTAAAAGAAGTTGGAGCCAGAATCGAGCTTCTACACAAAACCATAGAAGAAGTGCCCATAAGCTGGGCGCATTCGCCAGGCATAACATTAGACATGGCGGTTAACGGTCCCCTACAATGCGACTATAAAAGAATGGCTGAAGAAGCCGGGAAAATTCTGCAAAAACTCAAAAATGTCAGAAAACTTTGTATCACCGCGCCGAGAGGGACAAACATAGAAATAGAAGTTCCAGAAGAAGTGAAATTTGACACAGACTGCATAATTGTTCCGCCAAACGTTTATGGCAAACCAGGAAAGTTTGGCAACCTTCCAGTAGGAGAAGTTTGGGCACAGAAAAGTAGTCTCATCCAAGTCTTAAACAGAGAAACTGGTCGCAAAGAACTTCAGTCTTATCCAGTAAAGCTGAATGCGAATGGCAAAGTTGTCTGCGATGTAACGGTAGGCGGTTATATGGGAAGAATAAATCCTGAAAAACCATTAACTGCCCAATTCAAAGAAGGCGTCCTAACCGATTTTAAATGTGAAGATCCAGCGCTTGGCTCCATACGGGAAGACATTCAGATGTCACAGCAAAGATATGGGTTGCCCACAGTTGCCGAGGAAATTGGGATAGGTTTGAATGAAAGGGCGAGAATTACTGGAAACATGTTGGAAGATGAAAAGTTAAGGGGCACATGTCACATAGCTCCCGGAAACATTCGCTGTCACGTCGACATGCTGATTGACAAGCCGACCATTACAGCCATCTATCAAGATGGGGCGTCAAAAGAAATAATGAAGGACGGGGTTCTAATTTTATAGAAAACGTCAAAGAGCGTCACAAAGGAATGCTGAGCGGAAAGGCTGAACTGCCCTTACATTATGGAAAAGCGCCTAAATGGCTTGTTAATCGAATGATAAAGCTTGCAGAAGAAATAGTGACAATTATTGTTGATGAATATGGCAAGGACAACTTCCTGCAAAGAATCTCTGACCCTTTCTGGTTTCAAGCCTTCGGCTGCGTTTTAGGCTATGATTGGCATTCTTCAGGCGTGACAACCGTTGTCACAGCGGTTTTGAAGAATGCGATAAAGCCTGAAGAAGTTGGGATTGCTGTTTGTGGCGGAAAAGGGAAAGTTTCTCGTCAAACGCCCCATGAGATAATGCAAACAGGAGAAAAATTCGGCTTTTCTACGGATTCAATTAAAAACTTGCAGTATAGCAGTCGCATGAGTGCCAAGGTGGATAATACTGCCATTCAAGCTGGCTATCAGCTTTATCATCACGCCTTCTTCCTAACCGAAGACAAGAAGTGGGCAGTAGTGCAGCAAGGCATGAGTGTTAAGGATAAAACAGCCCGCAGATATCATTGGCTTTCCACAAACCTACAAAACTTTGTCGTCGAACCCCACAACGCCATTGTAGGCGACACGAAAAGACCAGTAGCCCTAAACATGACTGCAAAAGAAAGCGACAACTGTAGAAAAACTTCGGTGGAGTTGGCCAAAGAAAGTCCTAAAAAGGTTATGAAGCTGCTAGAATCCATTCGACCAAAATACCAAAAGTCTCTGCAAGAATGGATGCCAGAAGCAAAATGGAAAGACTACGCTGTCAACGTCCTATACATGCCTAGAAACATTAACTGGGAAGCCTTAAAACAAGCTTACGAATTTCAACCAAAAAACTACGAAGAGCTTCTTGGCTTAAAAGGAATTGGACCAGCCACTGTGCGAGGCTTAGCGTTGATTTCTGAACTTATTTACGGCGAGGCGCCAAGCTGGGAAGACCCGGTTAAATATTCCTTCGCTTATGGTGGAAAAGACGGGGTGCCCTTTCCCGTGGATAGAAAAGCCATGGACGAATCAATAGAAATGTTGAAAAATGCGATTCGAAACGTTCGCCTCGGCGACTCGGAAAAATTTGAGCTTCTAAAACGACTAAAAAATTATGTTCCAAACAATTTTTGTGAAACTTAATACTTGTCCATGTGAACGATTTCCTTGAATTCACGGAGAATTCTAGGCCTAGCCTTTTGGGCTGGATAGCCGATTGGAACCACGGCGATTATTCGAATATGCTGTGGCACATTTAAGATTGCCCTTACGTTGTTTTCTGAAGTTGTATCCTTAAGGGCGTAAACCGCCACCCAGCAAGCGCCAAGATTAAGCGCATGAGCAGCCAACAAAAGATTTTCTGTAGCACATGCAGCGTCAATTGCAAAAAAGTTTGGAGACAACTTTTCATTGCCCAAAACCACAATGCACACTGGAGCATCTTTAACAAAAGAACCCCATGAAAGAGTTTTTGCCAATTGCTCTCTCACTTCTTTGTCTTTAACTATAATGAATTCCCAAGGTTGAATGTTACCAGCAGATGGCGCATGCCTTGCAGCGTCAATCAACTGCATAATCACATCGTCTGAGACTCTTGTCGATTTGTACTGTCGTATGCTTCTTCGGGACTTGATAACATCTAACACACTCATGGCGTTTGCCTCTTTTAGAGGGATGCAAAACGTTAAGCTTGTTAAAATTCTTAAAGCTTTGCAAAACCCTATAAAAGCCTCAAATCTTCTTTCACTGTTGTTAAAACCACATGTGTATTTGTGCGTTCTACAAAAGGCAAGTTTAACAAACTCTTGGTAAAATTACTCAACTCTTGTCGACTTTTGAATTTAGCAATCACAAAAGCGTCTGAAAGCCCAGTAACGTCATAAACGCAAATAACCCCATGCCATTTCGCAATTTCCATTTCCATGTCCAAAAGCTTCCCTTTCGAAACCGTGATTTCAGTTAACACAGTAAGTTCATAACCCAGCTTCTCATGGTCAATTATGGCTGAGTATCCCTTAATTATACCCGCCTTTTCCAACAGTTTTATTCGCGATAACACTGTTCCCACGGAAACTCCTATTTTTTTGGCTATCTGCCTATTGGAAAGCCTTGCATTCAAAAGCAAAGTCTTCAATATTTTGACATCTGTTTCGTCTAAACTCATTGCTTAAACCTTCTGCTACACATTTGTTTACCATATAATATACTTATAAAACATTTGCACAGAAAACTTTCAATAAATATTATATTTGTATTCGTAAATATCATTTTGCTGTAAATTGAGGCATCAATACATGGCGAGAAGAATGGCGGCGTCTATCCTTTCCAAAGTCAAAAAAGCCAATCACGTGATGTTGCATTTCACTGATTTGTTAGGAAAACTAAGAGGCAGAACAATACCCGCAAGTCAAGCAGAAGAAGCCCTAACCGAAGGCGTCGGCTTTGACGGTTCTTCCATACCAGGCTTTGTTTCCATCCAGGAAAGTGACATGATAATGAAGCCAGACGTTTCCACAGTAGCCATTCTACCAGCCTATTTCTATGAGAGGCTTGTTGCTAACTTCATTTGTAACATTTACACGCCAGAAGGCAAACCATACACGAGTGACCCGAGATATATATGCCAAAAGGCAACAGAAAAAGTGTTAAGGCAAGGCTATTTGCCCACAGTTGCAGCGGAGCTGGAATTCTACCTAGTCAAAAAAGAAAATGGGCACATAGTTCCGGTGGAAAATCATATAATGGAAAATCCTAGATATTTTGACATTGCGCCAGACAGAGACTTGACGGAAACTTTTCGAATGGACCTTTGCGATGTTCTTTCTTCCATGGGATTTGAAATTGAAAGGCAACATCATGAAGTTGGCTCTGCCCAAAACGAAATCACTTTTAAACATTCAACACCTACAAAAACTTCTGACAACATCATAAGATACAAGTTTGTGGCGAAAGCCATAGCCAACAAAAAATATGGTTGGACAGCCACATTCATGCCCAAACCATGGCAAAACCAAGCGGGAAACGGCATGCACATTCACGTAAGTCTTTCCCACAAAAATGGAAAGGTAAACGCCTTTTACGATTCAGAAGGCTACGCTCACCTTTCGCAAACCTGCAGATACTTCATAGGCGGGCTCCTAGCCCACAGCA
>JAWCNH010000065.1:850-6428 GCA_038848765.1 Bathyarchaeia archaeon | reverse complement strand
GCTCTGCGTAAAGTCGCGTTTGGAGAAGCAATGTTTATGTCTGCGAAAGGCGCGTGGAGACTAAGTTTTAAGTCTTTAGACTTCGCCAAGTCTTTTAGGGCTTTTACTCTTTTGCTGTTTAAAGCATGTAAACCTTCATCGACGAATTCCACAAACGAAACATGGAAGTTGTCTAGTTGCTTTAGAAGCGTAGAAAAGGGCTTGTTAAGGCAGAAAAGCATGGATAAGCCTATTTTCGGATTATCCATGTGTTACAGAACTTCCTGTAGGCTTTGGGTTCTTTCAAAAGTTTCCTGTATCTTTATGTCTCTCTTGGCTAATTCAGAAAAGAAAGGTTTAGGCTTAAGGGCGGCTTCCGGCGGCAACACTCCCTTCTCTTTTATGCTATCCTTTGCAAGCATTTGGCTAACGATGGACAAGGGCACACCAGTCAAATAAGCTAAGGCGCTTACCCCATATTTTTCTTGGAATGGATGCACGAGAGTGTAGGTGTATTTGGCTGTTTTGCCGTCCGCTTCACCGATTACTTCTACGAGTATGCCAGCAACATCTTTCACGTTAACGTCTGGCGGAGGCGCAACATGAAACAGAAACTCTCTAGGTGAAATGGCTGTTTCGCCTAAAACGACGGGCTCTGTTTTGGCTAATCCCATTTCAGTTAACACTTTAATTCTTTGTTCGTCCTCTTCAGAATAAGACATGGCGCAGTCCACAGTGCGTACTCCTTTATTAATTGTAAAAGGAAGCGTAGCAATCCCAGAGTAAAGCGCATAACAGCAAGGTCTTTCACCAATCGGATGCGGAAACTTGACCACGTGTTTACCAGAAAAGGGTGGCAGTTTTTTGAATTCGCCATCTTGATAAACAACTGGTCCTTGTGTGTATTCTTCAAAAACCGTTCGGAAAGTCCATTTATATTTGGCTGGTTCAAGGTTTACTTCGCCATATCTTATGTGAACCTCTTTGACGATGTCCAGTTTGTCTGCGCCGAACTTTGCCAACACGTCAGCAATGCCAGGAGCAACTCCACAGCCAAGCACGATGGTGATGTTGGCTTCTTTGGCTTTTTTATCCAACTCCAGCTGACGCAAAGTCATGTAGTAAACGCCGCCTAAATCTGTCAAATTCCTCTTAGCCTTCAATGCTGCCTCTGTAACTTGAAGATTCAAATGATAGGGCAAAGCGTTTGCAACCGCATCCACCTGTTTAACCACTTCTACCAAGCTTTCTAGGTTTGTTGCGTCTATTTTCTGAATGGAAACTTTTTCACTGCCCGCCCACTTTGCCACTTGTTTCGCTTTTTCTATGTTTGAATCGCCGATAACAACTTCAGAAACATGTGGGCTTTCCGCCAAGTCTCGAACTGTCACCATTCCCATGGCGCCTGCGCCGCCTAGAACTAAAATTTTCATTTTGTTTTCTCCTTTCAATGTAGTGTAAAGCTGTCTCTGCTACCTCTTTTCATTTTCTCTTAAGTATAGTTTTTCATCTTATGCTGTACTTGGAGCTAGCCAATCGATGAGCTCTCGTGGGTTGTCGCATGTTATTTGGATTTTTATTGGTCCCAAAGGAGATTCGGCGACTGGCTGTGAAAAAGATATGTGTCCAACATAGGCGACTTGTTTGTTTAGGTAAAAGGTGATAGTATTCCCGCTTGTGCCTTCGAAAAACACGGTTCTTGCTGCGTCTCGGATTCGTTCCCTTCGAAGCAAATTGTAAAGTTTCGAGAGTCCCTCGATGCCTTTTGCCTTCGCCATCAAAACAAAGCCACGTTTTAACGGCTTTTCTTCAAATTCAGCCTTGCCCAAAATGTTTTCAACAGCTTTCTTCACTTTTTCCGGGTCTTCTGTTGAATGAACCTCAACTTCTGCATAAACAGTAATTTCATTCATTTTCCATCACTTTCTCCAATATTTCGCGAATTTTCTTTTCGGCTTCTTCCTTTGAGGCTTCATTTATAATCATGTAATCTGCAACTGCGATGACGTTTCCTAATCCCACGTTAAGCTCTCGCAGGTCACGTTCCCGAAAGGTTTCCCAGCCTTTTGGGTCGTCGCTTCTTTTGCGACTGTAAAGTCTCTGAAACCTTGTTTCCGGCGATGCGTGAACGGCTAATATGGCAAACTTTGGGAAATGTTTCTTAAACTCATTCACTTCGTCGAGGCTTCTAAGCCCGTCAACAATCACAAATTTTTCTTTTGCGCCAATAATTTTTGGGATACAGCGTTTAGCCACGACTGCGGCGCCTTCTTCTTTCCTAAGCTTCAACATGACTTTGCCCACATTTGTCGGCGTAAGCGCTAATCCTCTCCTTTTTGTCTCCTCTCGGATTTCGTCTCCCATGACAACAACTTTGAATCCTAATTCCAAAGCAGTTTCAACCACCAGAGATTTTCCAGCCCCAGGCATTCCAGCTACGCCAACAACGACTTTCCTTTCCATAAGTCTTCCAGCTTTACAGTTACCCCTTTTTGTTCCACAAATGTTAAATGTTTTTCCACAAACTAACCTTTGCAGCATTAAGGTGTGGTTTCATGAGTGAAGATAAAGCGTTTAACAACTTGGCAAATGAATTGTTCGAAACAATCTTGAAGTTTGAACCCATTTTGGCTACTTATGTGGGCATACATAAATATGACCATCTTCTTCCAGACGTTTCCCGTGAAGAGACATTAAAAAGAATTAAAACTATGGAAGATTTTCATGCTAGATTGAAAGGCATAGACGTTTCCAAGCTCTCGGGCGACAACAAATATGACTATAAAATGGCTGAAATGTTTCTGGAATATAACGTTTTCTGGTGGAAAGAGGTTAGATTTTGGGAGAAAAACCCTGACTATGCAACAAACGTAGGTGACGCCTTATTCCCGCTTTTCACAAGAACCTTTGCGCCAGTTGAAGAACGAACCAAAAACATAATCTCACGGTTAAAGGCAACGGACAGAATGCTGGAACAAGCAAAAACATGCGTTTTGAAGCCAGTTAAACTGTGGACGGAAATAGCCATTGAAACATGCCAACGAACAGAGCCCTTCATAGACTTGGTGGCAAACTCTCTTCAAAAAATGGTTCCAAAAAATTTAGGTGACGAATTGCAAGAATCAGCGGAAAAGGGGAAAGCATCCCTTAGAAAGTATGCAGAATGGCTAAACAAAGAAGTTTTACCCAAGGCTAAAGAGCCGTTCACCATGAAAAGGGAACAATATGACAAACTCATCCAAATAAGACAACTTGGGCTTTCAACCAAAGAAATCTTGGCTTTAGGCGAAAAATACTTAAAGGAGCTAAAGAAAAGCCAAAAGGAAATCGCTCAAAAAATCAAACCTGGCGCCACCATAGAAGAAGTAAACAACCTTATCAAAAGCAAACATCCAAAAACCTTCGAAGAAACCCTAAGGCTCTACAGAGAATCCATGGAGAAAGCGAGAAAATTTGTGGCGGAACATAGCTTAGCCACGATACCGCCGGACGAAAGATTGGAAATAACAGAAACACCAGTCTTTATTCGGCATTTAATACCTATTGCCGCTTACTTGTCGCCAGCCGCCTTCGACAAAGACCAGACAGGCGTGTATTTTGTAACACCAATGGAAGACAAACCAGAACTTCTCCGAGAACACAACTACGCATTAATCATGAACACAACAGTGCATGAAGCATATCCTGGGCATCATTTACATGCGGTATGCAGCAATAAGCATCCATCCAAAATCCGCCATTTAATAGGATTGGCAACGGAAACCATTGAAGGATTCGCGCATTGGGCTGAAGACTTCATGCAGGAGCAAGGTTACGAAGACAATTTGGAGACACGTTTCGTTAGGATTTCAGACGCCTTGTTTAGGGCTGCGAGAATAATCATTGACGTTAAGCTTTGCACTGGCGAAATGAGCTTTGAGGAGGCTGTGGAAATGCTTGTTAAAGAGGCAGGTGCAGAAAAAGCTTCCGCCATGGCTGAGGTTAAACGTTATACGCTTTACCCAACATATAACCTAAGCTATTTGATTGGAAAACACCTTATCCAACAATTGAGGGCTGAAGTAAAACGCAAAATGGGCAAAAAATATTCAGACAAATTCTTTATCGACACCATTCTTTACGCTGGAGCCGTGCCATACGCAGTCTTGCGAGAAATCTTCCAAGAAAAAATAAAACAATTAAAGTAAGCTATGGTTTGTTGTTTTGCATCATCGAATTAACTAGTTGGTAGACTTTGCAGGAATGGCATTTCTCATATTCCTTCTCTTCGCAGTGCTTGCAAAGAAGCTTATTTAACTCTTTAATCTCAGAATTCATACAGCAACCTCTTTTCTAAACTTATCTTCCGTCCCGCATAATATAGTAATTATTTCTATACACGACATATTCCAAAGAGAAACCCAAGCCAAACCGTTTTTGCATAACAAAGAAAATCGTTTCATTAAACAAATCGGCAAAACCTTTTGACTGGTCAAAAAATTTTCTTTCGACAAGTCAAATCAGCAGTAGACGCTTCCAATCATTGTTGAACGAATCAGTCAAGACACTTATTAAACGCATTTTTATTAAGGAACAAGCTGTCTAATAGGCGAAGAGGAAGCAAACATGATACAAATCATAGCAGTCAAAAACATGCCCATCATAAAGGAAGGAGACAACATTGCCCAATTAATAATCAATGCAACAGAAAAACAAGGAACACCCCTAAAAGACGGCGACATACTCGTAATAACACATGCCATAGTTTCCAGGGCTGAAGGCAACATTATAAACTTAGACACCATAACGCCTTCGGAATTCGCTAAGGCTTTCGCCCAAAAAGCAGACAAAGACCCAGCGCAAGTTGAAGTTGTGTTAAGAGAAGCGAAAAGCATTGTTCGCATGGGAGACGGAAACCTCATTACAGAAACCAAGCATGGATTCGTCTGCGCCAATTCGGGCGTAGACAAATCAAACGTGCCAGGCGAAAGAAATGTTGTGACATTGCCAAACGACCCAGACAAATCGGCGCAAGAAATCAGACGAAACATTAAGGAATTAACTGGAAAAGATATCGCTATCATAATTTCTGATACGCATGGGCGCCCGCTTCGGGAAGGCGAAATCAACATAGCCATTGGAGTCGCTGGCATTTGCCCAATCCGTGACAGAAGAGGAGAGAAAGATTTGTTCGGCTACGTTTTAAGAGTGAAACGCACGGCTATCGCAGATGAATTGGCTTCAGCAGCAGAACTCGTCATAGGACAAGCAGATGAAGGAATACCCGCAGCCATCATAAGAGGCTATGCCTACCCAAAATCGGAAACTGCCAAAGCAACAGAACTCATAAGACCAAAAGAAAAAGACCTATTCATATAGCAAAACCGTTTTTGCCTATGCTTTAGGTTGTTCATGCCCGCATTTCGGACAGAAAGTTGCATCTGAAGACATGCTTGCCCCACATTTAACACAATACTTGATGTCTGCAGACCTTTTTTCTTCGGCCGGCGCAACAGCAGTTGGAGGAGCCTTCTTTTTTCTTAGCATACGCATCACAACAAACACCACAACAATTGCAACAACAATAACAATTATTATAAGAACCCAAAACAGAGGACTA
>JAWCNH010000065.1:0-840 GCA_038848765.1 Bathyarchaeia archaeon | reverse complement strand
ATGTTTGTCTCTGTTAACTTAAACAGAGTTACTCCTCCCATGGTTTCTTCAACGAGTATACCTGTTTCTCGATCCCAAAAAAGTTTGTTTGTATAAGATTCAGCCCACACAACATCACGCGATGCACCTGCATAGCTCCGTGTCTCCATACCTTTTATTTCGAAACCAACATAACCTACAAGAATTGTATCTCCTACTTTCGAATTGGCTGGAATGATCCAATAGGGCAAAGTAGTAAATCCCATTCCAGTGGAGATGTCATATTGAAAGGACACGGTTGTTGGCAACGTGCCATATGGGTATTCGTATGTTACTGTTCCGCTAATCTTTGTTCCTTGGACACTTGAAATTGATAATTTAATGTATGAATATTGGCCCCCAAAAGCTACGCTTTCAATTTTATATTTCGCCCAGTGACCTGGTTTTACGCCAACGTTAACTGCTATCACAGACCAAGAAAATGATGAAAAAGATAGAAAAACAACAAAGATTATGAAAAATTTTTTGATTACACTCATTTTATCAGCCACCAAATTGATTAACAAGTTATTCTTTTTTATTGATAAAACTTTTGGATGTTTAAGCTTCTGGTTGTTTTTTCCCGCATTTTGGGCAATAAGTTGAATCTAATGGCATGCTTGTTCCGCATTTTGAGCAGTATTTCATGTTTTCTGACGGCGTGACTGCTTCTAGTTTTTTAACTGGAGATACTTCAAGTCCAAGGGAAAGTTGTTTAATCGAAACGGCTAGAGGTAGGCACGATGCGATTAAGGCGATTATCCCTGAAATCCCCAGTATTAAAAATCCAAAAAATATTATCCATGGAGACAAAAGTAGTTG
>JAWCNH010000064.1:0-6451 GCA_038848765.1 Bathyarchaeia archaeon | reverse complement strand
TATCGCTAATACATTCCAAAGTCATGAAAGAAGACATATCAAAGGCTATACACGACGCCATCGCTGGTAGAATAAGCTCCATGGTGTTAAGAGTAGGCATAGAAAAGGATGTTGCCCTAATTGGAGGAGTCGCCTTGAACCCAGGCTTTTTGCCTCCGCTTAAAAGAGAACTTAAAACAGACATAATTGTTCCCGAGTATCCAGAATTCGTCGGCGCTTTAGGCGCGGCTATAATTGCGTCAAAACCGAAGGAGTGAAGGGAATGATGGAAACGAAAACTTATGAGTATTGGAGATGGCCAGAATATAGGCAAACAGTTCCCGACAGAGATTGGCGAAATGCTAAAATCATAACAGCAGGCGTGGACATTGGTTCTGTTGGAAGTAAAGCAGCCATAATGGTTGACGGTGAACTTTACGCTTTCGCTGCGATGCGAACGGGCGGAGTTAGCGAAGAAACCGCCGTAAAAGTTACAAATTGGGCTCTTGAAGGGACAGGCTTGCCTTTAAACAACATTCATTACGTTGTTGGCACAGGTTATGGAAGAGTTAACGTGCCCTTCGCAAAGAAGACTATAACTGAGATTGCCTGCCACGCCAGAGGAGCCCACTACATTTATGGTCCAACAGTGAGAACAGTGTTAGACATAGGCGGGCAAGACTGTAAGGCAATAAGATGCGACGAAAAAGGCAAAGTAATATCCTTCCTAATGAACGACAAATGCGCCGCTGGAACTGGAAGAGGCTTAGAAGTTTTCGCCGACCTCATAGGAGTGCCAATCGCAGATTTGGGCAAAGTCTCCTTAAGCGTAGACCAAGAACCGCCTCCAGTAAGCAACACATGCGTCATATTCGCAAAGGCAGAATCTCTAGCCCTGCTTCGCCAAGGATGGCCTAAAGAAAAGGTTGCAGCCGCCTATCACGCAGCAATGGCAGACAGAATAGTTGACTTGCTCACACGTGTTGGCATCGAAAAAGATTTTGTCATAACAGGCGGGGTCGCAAAAAACGCTGGAATAACTCAAAGGCTCGAGAGATTGTTAGGCATTAAGCCCTTAACTCCAAAAATGGACCCAATACTTGCAGGCGCTATTGGGGCTGCATTGTTTGGCAAGGCGCTTTACGAGAAAGAATTGGGCTTGCGTTAATTAAGGAGCAAAGACAAATGCGGGCACACTATGGCTATAAAGACGGTTCAGGCGACTACTTCATCATCGTAGAAACAGAAAAATGTAATGGCTGCGGTGACTGTGTTAAGGCTTGTCCCTACGGCGTTTTGGAATTGGTTCCAAACGAATATGACATAGAAGGAGGAACCATGGCAGCAGTAAAGGAAGAACATAGGAAAAAGATTAAGTATAGTTGTGCTCCGTGCAAACCAGCCAGCGGAGAAAGAAACATGCCTTGTGTTCTAGCCTGCAAAACAAACGCCATAACCCATTCATGGTAAATTAGGCGCTAACAGGAAAGCTTTGCATGGAAACTGTTAAACTTTCAATAAATAACGTTGAGGTTGAAGCTGAAAAAGGCTTAACGATTCTCGAAGCAGCTCAAAAAGCCAATTTCTATATTCCTGCCTTATGTTATCATCCTGACTTGGTTCCTCCAAGCAAAATAAAGGCAACAAACATTGTTTACCGTGGAAACGAGAAAATAGAAGGTGACATACCAGAAAAAGAGTTTGAAGGCTGCAACATTTGCCTAGTTGAGGTCGAAGGCAAAGAAGAATTGGTTAAGGCTTGCGACACATTTGTCGCAGAAGGAATAAAAGTTTACACAGAGAGTGAGCGAGTTAAAGAGGCAAGAAAAGAGAAGCTGATGCGAATACTAGCCAAACATCCCCACGCTTGTCTCGTATGCGCCCAAAAAGAGGGATGCACAAGAGAACCATGCTCCACCAACGTGCCAGTTGCCGAAAGATGCTGCCCAAAATTTGGAAACTGCGAACTAGAAAAAATAGCCGAATATGTCGGGATTAGGGAAGATACGCCACGGTATGTGCCAGCCAATCTTTCAGTGGTTAAGGATGAGCCCTTATTTGTTCGCGACTACAACCTCTGCATTGGCTGTACGCGATGCGTAAGGGCTTGCCAAGAACTTCGCGGGGTCAAGGCGTTAGGCTTTGTTTACCGAAACGGTGAAGTCTATGTTGGCACGGTTGCGCCTTTCTTGAAAGATTCAGCTTGCAGATTCTGTGGCGCATGTGTCGAAGTTTGTCCAACAGGAGCCTTGACGGATAAGGAAATAAAGGCTGGTGAACGTGAGATAAGTTTAATCCCATGTAAATACGCTTGCCCAGTTGGAATAGACGTTCCAACATATGTTTACCTTGTCAGCCAAGGCAAATATGACCAAGCAATGGCGGTAATCAGAGAGAAAACACCTTTCCCCTCTGTTTTGGGGCATGCATGCGCAAGACTATGCGAAAAAGTGTGCCGAAGCCGTGAAGTTAATGAGCCGATCGCAATATGCGCACTCAAACGTTTCCTAGCCGACCAAGATGTCAGGCTTTGGAAACCAAACGTGAAGCCAGCGCCTTCCACTGGTAAACGCATAGCCATCATAGGGTCTGGTCCATCTGGGCTTACTGCAGCCTATTATTTGGCGAGGCTTGGGCATAAAGTCACGGTTTTTGAGAGCATGCCTAAATTGGGTGGCATGATGCGTTACGGCGTCCAAGAATATCGGTTGCCAGAAGCAGTTTTGGAAAAAGACCTGGAAGACATATTGAGTCTAGGCATAGAGGCGAAAACAAATACGGAGATAAAAGGTGGTTCGGAAATCGCTAAACTGAAAGATGAAGGTTTCGACGCTGTTCTTCTTGCAGTTGGATTGCAGAAAAGTCGCATATTACGTGTAGAAGGATACGAGCTTCCAGACGTTTTAGGAGGTTTAGACTTTCTTAGAAATGTTCGGCTTGGAAAACAAATTCCCGTGAAAGAAAAAGTCTTGGTTGTTGGTGGCGGAAACGTAGCCATGGATGTGGCGTTAACAGCCCTTAGACTTGGAGCCAAGCAAGTGCAAGTTGCATGTTTAGAAACTCGAGAGCAAATGCCAGCGTTTCCATGGGAAATCCAGCAAGCATTAGAAGAAGGCATAATCATCCACAATTCATGGGGCGTTAAAAAAATCCTCAGCAAAGACGGAAAAGTTGTTGGCATGGAACTGATTCGCTGCGTTTCCGTTTTCGACGAAGAGGGAAAATTTAACCCAAAATACGACGAAACAATTACAAAAACCTTAGAGGCGGACATGATAATCTTTGCCATAGGACAAGCATCCGACACACAAGCCTTAAGCGACATCAAATTATCAAACATGGGAACAATTCTCGTTAACAATGCCACCTTGGAAACCACTATTCCAAGCGTTTTTGCCTGCGGCGACATTATAAATGGTCCAACGTCCATCGTAGAAGCCATAGCCTCTGGCAGAAAGGCAGCCACAGCCATAGACAAATATTTGGGAGGAAATGGAACAATAGATGAAACATTCATCGCTAAAGAGAAGCCTTCACCTTGGATTGGTCGAAAAGAAGGTTTCGCCTATAAGCGTCGTGTGGAGATGCCATGTCTCCCGGTTGAAAAGCGGCAGGGAAACTTTGCGGAAGTGGAGTTGGGCTTCGATGAAAAGTTGGCTAGAGAAGAAGCCGAACGTTGTCTACGTTGCGACTTACGACTTACAATAAAACAGCCAGTTCTTCCGCCGGAAAAGTGGATGAAGTTTGAGCCCTCTTTCGTGGAAAAAGCGCCGCAGTCTGAAGGTGTTTTCCAACTACTTGACGAAAACAAGAAGGTAATTTACATTAAAGGCACAATAAATCTTAGAAAAGAGTTAGAGGAACAATTAAAAACAAACAAAAAGGCGAAATTCTTCCTTTACGAAGAAGCAAAAATGTTCACCATGAGAGAAAGCGAACTGCTTCAACAATTCTTGAAGAAACATGGGAAACTGCCAGAACAAAACATAGGCTTAGAAGAAGACCTCTACTAAATTATTTCAATGCTTCATCTTCGTATATGACGCTTTTCGTTGCCTTATATGCTTCAATAAAGTTTCTTTTTTAAGGTTTAATTTGAACCAATAATTTTGTATACAAAGAATTTCTCTGTTCAAATCGTGCTAGGCTCATTTTCTTGTTTGTAAATAACTCCTGCTATGGACAAATTCTGTTATCTATAAATAACAGAAAAGTGTGAAAAGAATTTTCCTTTTCCAATTTAAAGGCTAAATTGAAATTGTCTATAAAAGGCAAATTGTAGACAAGTAATTTTAGGCTTTGTTTTTGGCTAGAACTATGGAAAATGCTTGTTTTCTGGTTTAGGCTTAAAATTGGGAAGTTGGGCTATGCACCTACCTAGCTTAGCCGCACAACACCCAAAACAAAGAAAAAGGGATTAGCCATAAACATTGGGTTGTGGTTCGTAAATTTGGTTTCAATCTATGGACCACTTACCGTACGAAGCGTTTTTAATGCCTTTTTATTCTAAGTAACAACAGTTTTTCCCTTTGCCTCTTTTTTAAGTATGTAAAGATAACAGAAAAAGCCTATGAGAATAATTGTTAAAAGAGCATATCCTACTATTATGTTGTTAAAAAAAATGCGAGAGAGGTTAAGTAGAAATATCGCTAAAGCTGTTATGAGCGTTATCAGTAACATTCTTTTGCTTACACCACGAAGGGTCCATACCATTTACTCCAGCTCCCGCCGCCCCCAGGAATATGATAATATGGTGGCAGTGGTGGCGGTGGTGATGGATTGCCAGCTCCTACTGCGTCATAATATGTTAATGAACCAACACGTAGATAGCCACAACTAAGGAAGGCAGCCATTACAGCAGCTACAGCATCTACGGGGGATATAAGCCAAAGGATGGCTAACCACCATGCGTTGTCTCCTAACCATTGAACAAATTGTCGACTTACCCAGAACCATAAGCAGCTGTCCTCGTCAAGCCAGTTTCTATTGACATACCATCCTAAAACAGCAGATACAACCGCAGTGATTATGGGTGCAATCTCTCCAGCACCCAAGGCAGCGATGGCTACGCCGATTGCTGCTGCAATAACTCCTATTCCGCCAGTTACAAGGGCTTCCGATGTATCTTTATTAAATTGATAATGCCATAGTTTGTTCGCCTTATAAGCCCAGTCGTCATATATGGAAATCCCATAATAACTTTTGTCTGGATGTGGGTATTTTACGGGGTATCCTTCAATGAAATAAACACCATCCCACCAGTATCTAACACTGAGTATAGCGAAGTTTGGTTCTAATGTAGAATTTTCTAGCTTACTTGTTTCAATGTTTTCTTCAAATGTCTCTGTTCTGTTACACACAACTACTTCAGTTTCTGACAGAGTAACATCATAAAACGTTGCACCTCCGTTCTGTTCGCTTTTGCTAACAAGAAAATGATTAGAAGATAGCTTTTGAACATTAAATGTCAACTCATCAGTCTTGATGATAACATTGTTAGAGCTTCTGTAGACCTGAAGAGAATTAGATGTGGCTGCTTGAGTTGTGGGTAGTAATGTCATCGTTGACGAAGAAATTATCATAGCTGCCATTAGGATGGCAAGGGCGGGTCTTTTACTCTTTTTTGCTTTTTCACTATATACGGCAGCCGTAGAAACTATATCGCCCGAAATTGCGCCAAAACCAGCACAAAGCACTATCTCACCAACAAGTATCTCAAAACGTTCAATAGCCATCCCTATAGGAACTAATGCAAATCCTAAGACTCCCACTACTAACATTATTGCTGGTTTTTTGCTTTTGTAAACCAAAGCAGAAACCAAAGCTGCAGAGCCTCCTTGGATAAAGCCATTGATGATTGCCTTTATTTCCCAATATTCTTGGGTTCCTCTGGGTGGCATTGTAACTAATAAGCAAAGACTTAGAAGGACAAAAGTAAGGCCGAGAATTAATAAAAAGCCTAACACCAATTTTTCTTTATTATTGTTTCCTAATTTTCATGCCCTCCTTTACGTTTATCATTTATTTTTTCTTACCATAGTATTTAATTCTTGTGGAAAAATAGCTAGAACTGCATTTGTTTTTCTTTTACTCGGGAAACATGTTAGCTTTTTAGTGTAATGGTTCGAATTAAAAAGATGCTTAACTTCACTCATGATAAAGCCTCAGGATTCGCTTGACTTGTTCTTTAGAGTAGCCTTTTTCTAAGAGGGTTTGTCTTTGCTGAGTAGCCATTTTAAAAGGTGGCGATGGCGAAAGGCAAAGGCTAAACCCTTATAGGCTTGGCATTATCAAATTTTTTATTGCGTGATCCAGACGCCTGTTCGCTTCCCTTTTGGCAAACTGGCTTCATGTTTCTCTGTTCCTCTATGAGATTTGTCGACTCCCATGCGTAGGTGATGGTAAAATTCATGTAGGATGACGAAGGGTTCCTTTAATGTATTGTTGTTAAAAACGAAAATTGTTTGCATTT
>JAWCNH010000063.1:0-6540 GCA_038848765.1 Bathyarchaeia archaeon | reverse complement strand
GTTATATCTGTTAGACGTTTTTATAATTTATAATTTATTATATCCACTTAACATCTGCACGCTCTGAGCAGGATAGAAATAGCACGTGTACGAGGAACGATGAAAAGACAAACTTTGAAAGCCATACGTTGAACGATAGTTTTAATTCTCCGCCTTTAACACTCTTGAATATGGTTGCAAGTGGGGTGGTTGTTTGGCGCGGTTAGCTCAATTGAAGCTTTCTATGACTTTGGCGATTCTTTTGTTGTCTATTATTTTTACGGTTTTTCTAGCTGTGGTGATGGCTATTTTTCAGTTGCCACTCTATTTTGCGGTTCTCGGCGCCTTCTTTTTCATTCTCATACAATATCTTATTGGTCCAGCGGTTGTTAGGGCTTCAACAAACCTTCGTTATCTCGAGTCAGGTGAAAACCCGTGGCTTGAGTCTGTGGTGAAGGAGTTGTCAGAAAAAAGCGGCGTGCCCATGCCTAGATTGGCTATTGTGCCAGATAAAACGCCCAACGCTTTCGTCTTTGGAAGAACAGCCAAAAGCGCAACCCTAGCCTTCCATGAAGGGTTGTTAACTCAGCTAAACAAGGGCGAAATTAAGGGCGTTATTGGACATGAGCTTGGACATATCAAACATAAGGATTATCTGGTTATGACTGCGCTTTCAGCCATCCCGCTTATGGCGTATATTGTTGCCCGAGTAAGCTTTGAGGCTGCCAGAATTGGCGGCGGAAGCGGTTCAAAAAAGAAGGAAGGAGCAGCATTGTGGGCTGCAATTTTGGCAGCTGCCTTCTTTTCTTATCTTGTTTATATCGTAACGCAGTTAACTGTTTTGAGGTTAAGTCGTCTCAGAGAGCATTATTCCGACGCTTATTCAGCCTATCTCACTGGCGAGCCGAGGCTTTTGGAAAGTGCTTTGACTAAAATCACCTATGGCTTGTCCTTGTCGCCGGAGCCTCCGCATGGTGCCCGAACCTTCTATATTGGCGACCCAGCTATGGCTAAGCTGGAGTTTCAAAGAATCGTGGACCGAAAAAGCGAGTATGACTTGGATAAGGATGGCGTTTTAGACGAGAGGGAGTTAGAACTTGCCATGGAAAAGGAAGCGAAGTCAACTTGGACAACAATCAATTCTTGGTTTGCTACGCATCCGCCTACCTTTAAACGGATTTTGTTGCTGAGGGAAATTGAAAAAGAAATGGCTTCGGGACGATACACAGCGGACAGAATATATGCTCATATCTAAGCCTTCAATGTTGACTTGATGGTTTCTATGAGTGATTGCGTAGCATCTTTGTCTCTGCTGAATTCGAAAATTTTTTCAATCCACGGTTTGGCTAGGTCAAGAAGAAAGGGCGCTATCTCTTTTTTCATATAAGCCAAAACACACGTCGTTTTAGGGTTAAAATGTTTTAAGAGGAGAAAGGAGGCTAAAGCAGTTTTCAATCTAGAAGCGTCTAACTCTATTTTCGCATCCAACACAAGAATAGGGTCGACGAATTGGTTGATTTTCCTTCCTATGGCAATGTCCATTTCTATTCCTTTCCCGTTTCTGATGAGGCATTTCTCTCCCCAAAAAAGATTGAGACATGGAGGCATGGATACACGTTTTTGTATTAGGCGGTAAAGATATTCTTCGAAGGAGTAGGCTCGAAACTTTCCGAAAAACTGAGCCACGCCGATTCTGTTTTTGTTGTTTTGGATTGTTTCCATAAAAGTTAGCAAGTCGTCCAGCCGAAGCGTGTTTGTCCATGTTCTATATTGGTTAAGAAGGATACGCCCAACCCGCCGTTTTTCATCGTCAGCGTCTGCGCAGAGACTGTTTATGTAGTCTAAGGGTTTCTTCTTTTTCGCCATGTTGAGTCAACACTTACCTTTTCTGTATAAAATGTTTAATAAGCTACTCCGTGTTCAAGAATGAGTTGCAGAGGTTTAGAAATGAAATACGCTGTTGTTAAAGCGTTTGACTGCCCAGACGCGTGGTATAAAACATTAAACGAAATCTGGACTAACGGGGACACGTTCAAAGTAGGCTACGGTTCTGAATGCACAGAAACCAAAAAACTCAATATCAGCATTGAAATCAGCCACCCAGAAAACAGACCCCTACTAGACGACAAAGCGCCATGCGACATGAAATACGTACAATGGTACGCCTTGAAATACCTGTGGTCTGGAGAAATAGAAGAAGAGGAAACCTACACTTATGGCAGTAGACTAAGACAACCAGTCGACCAAATAGAAGAGGCAGTGCAACGCTATCTAGCAGAAAAAGGAGATAGGCAAGTTACCTTAGTCATTAGACAACCCATCGACATTAAAAAATCAATAAATAACCGGAGACATGAACCGCCATGTCTAAGCCTCATAGACACGGAAATACACGATAACAAAATGCACTTAACATGCTACTTTCGCTCATGGGACGCCTATGCAGCCTTACCGGCAAACATCGCTGGAATCCAACTTTTCAATGAAGCTTTCGTTTCAGAAATCAACCGAAGAGGAAACTTAAAACTAGCCACTGGAAAACTGGTTTTTCACTCCAAAAACTGCCACATATACGAACGGCAATTCAAAATCGTGGAAGAACTATTGAAACCGAAAAAAGAAAGCAAAAGAAAACTGCTCCCAATAAGCGAAGAAGTCGCACTTTAATCCCGTATTAGCTAAAGAAGATTTATTCTTGTCAGTATGGCTTTCACGGCTTGCAAGGCTTGACTATTTTTTGGAAGACTAAGCAAAGGCTGCCCAGCCAAATTACTTTTAAAAACGTCATCGTCAAGCGGCACTATGCCAGCATATTCTATGCCAATTTTTTCCGCTTCCCCTTTGAGCACGTTTTCCATTTCGGATGGAAACCTGTTGCCTATCAAATACAACTTTTTGAATTGAATATGCACCTCCATTGCAAGTTCCTTTATGCGTTTAGCTGTTTGCAGTCCCATGTGACTCGTATCAGTGACAATAATCATGACATCCACGTCTCTGGAAGTCCTTCGGCTAAGATGCTCCAAACCAGCTTCCATATCCATCAACGTCAAATCATAATTCTTGGATAGAGTATCAATAATGTGCGTAAGAAGATTATTCACGAGGCAATAGCATCCTTCGCCTTCTGTTCTTCCCATAACCAGAAGGTCAAAATCCGGCGTTTCCTTCAAAACTTCAAAAACCTTGCTTTCCAAAATGTCACGTTTACTCATCCCGATAGGAAGCTCCGCCCTGTCTATAGATTTTCTCAACTCGTTTGCAACCATGCCCACAGTTTTTGGGACGTTTATTCCCAAAACTTCGGGCAAATTTGAGTCAGGATTAGCATCAATAACAAGCATACTGCCCTTCTTTGACTCGCTTAAGAGCTTAACCATCAACGCCGTAATGGTTGTTTTTCCCACCCCGCCCTTCCCAGAAACAGCAACTACCAACCTTGTCTTAGCCTGTGTCAAGTTTTTACACCATTCCAGCGATTATTCTATAATATCGTTTTAATTAACCCTTCTCACGCTTAACACGAAACTCATTTAATAGCTGTTTAACGTCACAAGAATCTAATGAAATAAATCAGCTTGTCATAAGGTATTTTCCTCAAACTTAAAATCTAACAATACCCATTACCATAAAAAAGGTGAATGTTGAAATGAAATTTTCCAAAATAGAATTGGCGAAGATGATTGATTCCACCCTAGTAAAGCCAAATGTTACGAAAAAGGACGTTGCAAAACTTTGCGAAGACGCCTTGAAATATGGGTTTAAATGTGTTGTTGTAAACCCCATCCATGTGGGTTTCGCTGCACAACTTGTGAGGGACACCGACGTGAAAGTTTGCTCTACTATAGGTTTCCCCTTTGGCATAACCTTGCCAGAGGTGAAAGCGTTAGAGGCAAAAAAGGCTGTGGAAAACGGCGCCGCCGAACTTGACATGGTTATCAACATTAGTGCGTTAAAATCTAAAGATTATGAAACGGTGAAGAAAGACATAACCGCTGTGATTGACACGAAACGAAACTACGGCGACGTTGTTGTTAAAGTGATAATTGAAACACTCTACTTATCCGATGAAGAAAAAGTGGTCGCATGCAAACTGAGCAAAGAGGCAGGAGCAGACTTTGTAAAAACTTCAACTGGACTTTTAGGCGGAAAAGCCACCGTGGAAGATGTTAGGCTAATGAGAGAAACGGTTGGCGAAGAAATGGGCGTGAAGGCTGCAGGCGGCATAAGAACCCTAAAGGATGTGTTAGCAATGATTGAGGCTGGAGCAAACAGAATAGGAACAAGTACCGCCACACAAATAATAGAAGAAATAACATAACAGCCTACATTTTTTCTGGCGCAACAATTCCCACAAGATTCAAAGCGTTTCTTAAAACAATTCGAGTGGCATCCACAAGAGCCAATCTTGCGTCACTTAACTCTTTGGGCTCCGCTTTGATTACTGGCAAGGCATTGTAAAACGTGTTAAACTTGTCTGCTAACATGTTGGCGAAATCCGCAATCACATGAGGCTTCAAGTTTTCGGCGGCATCAACAAAAACTTCTGGAAACCTAGCCAAAGCGAGAATAATCTCATGCTCTATTGGCTCTTTAAGCAAGGCATAATTTGGCTGCAGTTTCTCCCTAGAAGCCTTTTGAAGAATACTGCAAGCCCTTGCATGAGAATATTGAATGTATGGAGCGCTGTTTCTTTCAAAATTTAACACTCTGTCCCAACTGAACACCACAGGTTTCGTAGGGTCAACCTCAACCAAAGCATATTTCACAGCGCCAATGCCCACAATGTTTGAAATCTGTTTTTTCTCTTCTTCGCTTAGACTTGGCGACCGTTCAGAAACCTCCATGTAAGCCCTTTTGACCGCTTCATCTAAAACTTCATCAAACGTTATGTAGCGTCCCCGTCGGCTTGACATTTTATAACCAGGCAAAGTAACAAGATTGTAGGCGAAGTGAACCAAATTTTTGGCATAATCCAAATGTTTTAGGGCGCAGAGGGCAAGTTTCAACTGTAATTGGGCTAGAGACTGCTCTATCCCAACAACGTTTATCACTTTTTCCGCCCTTTCAAACTTCCACAAACTGTAAGCGATGTCCCGCGTAGTGTAAAGTGTCGTGCCGTCTGCCCTCTTTAAGGTTAGGGAAGGGATTTGATAATCTTCGCTTAATCCAAAAAATTTTTTCAAATCAAAATCTTTGGCAACCCTTTCTGCATCGAATTCCAACAAGTCTCCAGCGTAAAAAACGTAGGGAGTTTTCTCCAATCTTTTAACAATTTCAGCCACGGCACCGCTCCAAGTGAAGTCGCTTTCCCAATCCCAAGAATCAAAGAAAATGTTTGCCTTTGCAAGACTCTCCTTAATGCCTTCTAGGCATAGTTGGCTAACATTCCTAATCAATTGTTTGGCTTTTTCGTCTCCAGCCTCATACTTCCTATTCAACTCGTTCACTTCACGCTCTGGATGCTCATCCTTCCGAATCTCGTCTACGAGTTGAGCGAAAAGCTGCGGATACCTGCTGTCCAATTCAGCAGCAATAGACATCCACTCGTCTAATTCCCTCTGCAACCTCAAAATTTCTTCATGATCCGAGCCTTCCTTCGCCTTTTCCAACTCGTTCTTTAGGCGTTGTATCTCAACAATGCAACTGGTAATCGTGTAAACAATGCCAATAAAGTGGTCAGGCTTCTCCTTCGGCTTTGGCTTCCCAAGTTTCTCATACCCATACGCAACTATGGCAGTTTGTCGCCCCACATCATCCACATAAAAATGCCTATAAACCTCATGCCCACGCGCCTTTAAAAGGCGAGCTAGGGCATCTCCAAGCAACGGATTCCTCGCCTGCCCAATGTGAAGGGGAGAAATAGGATTCTTGCTTGTATGTTCCACTACGATTTTTTGCGGCTTTCCAGTTTTGACATAGCCATACTCCATGTTTAAGGCTTTGACCGATTCAACAGTTAAGGCGGAAAACGCCGAAAAATCTGCATGAAAGTTAACATAACCTTCGCCGCCCACCTCCAAAGAGCCAACAAGCCTAAACATCGACTTGTCCACAGCATCAACAATACGCTCTGCAAGCGCGCGAGGCTTTTCATTTAGTCGCTTAGCCAAATCAAAACAAATAGACGATGCTAACTCGCCAAAAGCTGGATTAGGCGGAACTTCCAACATAAAACTTGACGCAGCAAAATCTGGAAACAACCTAGCCAACACGTCTCTTAAAACTGCCTCGCACTCTTGACGAAAATCGCCGAAAGGACTTGCAGAAACTATCACTTTACCCACGCTATTGACACCCGTACTCTACAAAAACTAACATGCTCCTAAGGTTTAAATACTATGTTGAAATCTCACCGTGGTAATTGAAAGATCATGATTAAATAACATTAAGTTTGTCTAGGTCAGCTATGCCTTCAATTCTCTGAGCGCCAACAACAGTGCATGGTGTTGTCTTGACGCCCTTGACAAAGGCTTTAACCTTGCCAAAGAAAGTTGCTACGTCATAAATTTTCAATTTTATGTTCTTCTGCTCTGCCGCCTTCTCCAAAATTTTCAGCGC
>JAWCNH010000062.1:0-6727 GCA_038848765.1 Bathyarchaeia archaeon | reverse complement strand
ACGCCGGAAGAGTTAGCTAAGGCTGTAGAACAACTACGCAAAAACGGATGCAGGAACGCTAACTTGGTGGGCGGAGAACCAACGCCTTGGCTTTGGCAATGGCTACAAACCTTCAAGCACGTCAACACTAATGTTCCAGTTGTTTGGAACTCCAACAGCTACTACAGCGAAGAAACAGCCAAACTATTGGCGGGATTCGCCGACATATACCTCTTAGACTTCAAATATGGCTCTAACACATGTGCAACACGAATTTCAGAGGCGCCCAGCTATTGGGAAACATGCACACGCAACCATCTTTACGCCAAAAACCATGGAGAACTAATCATCCGTGTCCTAATATTGCCACAGCACCTAAATTGCTGCGCAGAAACAATTTTGAAATGGATAGCGCAAAACTTGGGCGCAAACACACGCACAAACATAATGTTTCAATACCGCCCAGAATGGAGAGCACATGAAATTCCAGAACTACAAAGACGCCTAATAAGAAGCGAAATGGACCAAGCCATAAGAATAGCTAAGGAAGCAGGACTAAACAATTTCATAACGTAAAAAACAAATACCAGTTGCGCTAAGAATAGAAAAGCTCAAAGGTGGAATCAGATGCAGAAAAAACTCACTCTAATCCTACTCATTTTTGCAACCCTACTTCTGTTAACTACTTGCCAAATAAAACCAACAAAAGCCACCACCCACACAGTGAATCCCGGAGAGTCCATACAAGATGCCATCAATGCCGCAAGCCCTGGAGACACCATATATGTAAGGGCGGGTGTCTACAGAGAATATTTCAGGATAACTAAATCTCTAACACTTCTTGGCGAAGACCCGAAAACTACCATAATAGATGGGAAACAATTTGCATGGATAGTTTTGATATCCGCCGACAACGTAACCTTTAGTGGTTTCACTGTTCAAAATGGAACACCCTCTATGTATACTGGGCAAGGAATAAGCCTCTCAAGCAGAAATAACGTAACTGTCAGCAATAACATAATTAAAGATGTGGCTAATGGCATCTATTTTTCCGCATGTAATAATAGCAAAATTCTCGATAACGTAATAACAGACTGTTTTAACTCAGGAATTACCTTTTATAGCGGATACAACAACATAATTGCCAGAAACATTCTAACAAACAACAAAAGAGGTTTCTGGTTTAAGGAAGAGCGATTCCGCGACAACATTTTTTACCTTAACACTTTAAACAACACAAACCAATTCCAAGTGGATGCATTAGGCTCTAATTCTTGGGATGATGGCTCTGTGGGCAATTATTGGAGCAATTATAGAGGCATAGATGCTAACGGAGATGGCGTTGGGGACACACCATATGAAATAAATCCACCTTTTTACGACAATAAGCCGTTGGTTGTTCCTCCCTTTGGCTTGCCCATTTTTTGGCAGAACAAACTCCACTTTATCACGTTCAAAAGCGGCTCTACCATAATAAGACCTTGCTACGACCCAGCGCTGAAGCTTTTAAGATTCCAAGTCAACGGAACAGTACCTTCGCAAGGCTACTGCAACCTCACTATTCCAAACGAGCTATTTAACACTCCATACTTCATTCTTTTGGGAGAGGACGGCACACAGATAAACCCAGACGCAATAGGAGCAATTAACGCTACTCACACGTGGCTGTATTTCACTTATTATCACACGTTGCCTTCGCTAAAAGTGACCGTGGTTCCAGAGTTTTCTTCACCTATGCTTCTGCCCTTACTGCTACTTACAGTTTTAATTGCGGCTTTTGTTGCGAAAATTAGGAAAGGGATTGGTTAGGCTGAGACTACCATAAACTATTTTTCCCTCTTAAACCCTCTATCTACCGAAAGGCGAAAAAAATGCCCTACTGCCCAGAATGCGGAGGCGAAATGCAATACATAATAGCCACGAAACGTTACGTATGCAAAAGCTGCGGGCTCTCATTAACCCATCAAGAATTAATAGAGCTAAAAAGTCAATGGCGACCAGAATTCGAAACAGAAAATGAGCAACACCAAAAAGAACGCCGAGAATACCTAAAATGGTGGCTTAGCAAAAAGAAATAACAACCCATGCAGCGTCAAGTTTTGACATCGATATAAAAGTTTTCTTACGAACACGAATCAACAGTTTTTGGAACGTGGCGCCCTGGCCGGGATTTGAACCCGGGTCTAGCGGGCGACAGCCGCTTATACTAGACCGGACTATACTACCAGGGCTTATGATAGCGTCAATTCTTTATGAGAAGTAGAGATATACTTAAATTTATCTAGAGTTACACCTTGCTTACTTTGTTCTTTTTGAGTTCGTGAATCCAGAGGTAGCCCCAGAGGATGGCTATCACTAGGAAAATCCAGAATAGGATTACCAAGAATTTTGAGGCGCTTGCAGCTATTTCTTCAAACATTTGCCATCAAGAGAAACATTCCACATGTCTTTTAAAAGCAAAGTTTCGAATCAAAAAATAAAAAATCTCTGGAATTATTTCCAAAACCTACATATATAGAAAAGGAGGAATAACCTCTTAATAGGCTGCAGACATTCTTACATTTGGGGAAGGCTGAAGGAGAAAGGGAGAAACCGCACAGAGCTAGGAAGAGCCTCTTCCTAGCGATGATCCAATCTTTATAAACGCAAAAAACGGCGAAGCCTAGACTTGCGTTTTTCTTTCTCATGCATAGCATCCATTAAAGCATGAAAAATAGTGTAGCGTTCTGAATTCTGGTTTTCAGCATTTGACTTGTCTTCATCGCCTTTCATAACAGTCTCCAAATTAACCATCATAGAAACATATTTCAACAATGTTTCCAACCAAAAATATGTCCAACGAAAAATATTGGCAAGGAAGGACATGTCTGCATTAACAAAAGAGGCGTAGCAAAGATTCTGGAAAATTAATTTGAAATAAATATTGTTGTTTAACAAAGGATAAGAATGGATTAAAGAGAAATTGTTTGCGGTGGTGATCGGTAATGGATGTTGAAGAGGCTAAGAAGCATAGGTTTTCAGCCGTAATTAATGGAATGTGCATGGGAATGGGACTGCTTTTCCTTATGATGGGTATACTGTTGCCGTTGCTGATGCCTCATAACATTGTGCAAGCGTTGGTTTTCATAATAGTGGGCATAGTTTCGATTGCTGCTGGCATGGGTTTGGAAGCCTATCACTGGGCGAAGCTGCATTAACATGCCTTTAACAAGGTTTCCATAGTCCTTGATTGTATTCGTAGAGGACTGCTTCGTATATTCCTATTGTCCATTTTGCGATTTCATTCCAGTTGTAGTTCCAGAGGCATTTCTGGTAGGCGTTGTGGGTTATCCATTGTCTGAAGCCGTAGTCTCTTATGACTCGTGTTATGGCTGAGGCGAAGTGGTTGGGATTGTTTGGGTTAACTTTTAAGCCTGTGCCTTCGTGGTCAACTATTTCGTTTAAGCCCCCTACGGCGCTTGCTATTACTGGGCAACGGGCTGCCATGGCTTCCAAGGCGACTATTCCAAAGGGTTCGAAACGTGAAGGAACAACGAAGACATCTGCGATTTGGTATAACGCTCTCAAAGTCCAGTCGTCCAAGTGCCCAGCAAAAAATACTTTGTCGCCTATGCCATAGTTATTTGCTAATTGTTCATATTCTTGTTTTTGTGGGCCTTCTCCGACGACCACGATTTTCGCTTGGATGCCGTTTTGTAATATTATTGGCAAAGCTTTAATCAGAACGTCTAGTCCCTTTTCTGGCACGAGTCGTCCGACAAAAAGTATTATTTTTTCTGTTGGTAACGCAAATCTGTTTCTAATTTGCCAGTAGTCGAAGGGGAAGGAAAATTTTGTTACGTCTACGCCATTTGGCACGACGCATATTTTGTTGTTTGGAACGTGGAAACACCATGAGACATGGTCTCGCATGTAATAGGAGCATGTGATTATGCGCCATGCTTCATAGCAGAGCCATCCTTCAATTTCATGTATGGAAACTTGCAAGTCATTGTGCAAGCCTGCTCTTCTACCATACTCAGTGCTGTGGATTGTGGCTATCAAAGGCTTTCTGTAAAGATTTTTTAAGGCAATTCCAGCGACTCCAGAAAGCCAATCATGCGCATGGATTATGTCTATACCTTTAATGGAGTTAATTATGTCACAAGATTTTGTAACAAGGTTGTTTTGCATGCGTAAAGCCCACGTGAGAAAAGAATCGCCAGCAGCATAGGCTTCTGAACGGTAAACGTGGACACCCTCAATGTTTTCGTATTCTTTAGCGCCTGGGAAATTGCATGTCACAACATGGGTTTCTGCGCCCCTTCTTGTTTGTGCTCTGGACAAATCGAAAACATGGGATGCGATTCCACCTATTATTCTCGGCGGGAATTCCCAAGAAAGGTGTAACACACGCATCTTCTGTTTTCACCCCTCAGTTTTCTGGTTGCATGTTTCTCGGTAAAGTTCCATGACTTCATCAACCCATTTTGGTTCCAGAGGACAGATTACCCTGATTTTTTGGGCGTGTCCTCCGCCGTAAAACCTTAGTATTTCATTTTTCAGCCATTCACTGTTTGCTATTACATGGGCGGATTCCCATAATCCAGAGTCTTCTATTTCTTTTATTGCGATGTTTAAGGCGCTGAATCGGTTGTGGCAACGGTGATGTTCTATGGAATGGAAGGTTAGGATGAAGGGCACGTAGAGGGCATGTTTTAGAAGCGTGGCTGAGGGAATTGTTAGCCACTCATGGGCATGGATTAAGTGAATATTTTTTCCCTGGCTTCTGTAGTAATAGATAACGTTTGCTGCTTCTGCCGCCATTTGAATTGAAGCCGTTAATGTTGAGCTTAAAACGCTTGCCATAGGATGGGTTTTAACTGGGTTTGCTATGCGGTGCACATGAACTCCGTAAATGTCTTCGAATCCTGTTTTCCAGTCGTCTAAAACGATTACTTCCACATTGTTTCCTTTCTTGACTAATTCGTGAGCTAATGTGCTAACGTGGTCGGCTATGTTTCCTAAACGTTTCGGCGGGAACTCCCAAGAGAGAATCATTATGTTCATGGTTGCAACTCTGAAAGGTTTTCGAAGGGCTTGGCTAGTTCTTTTATTCTGTTATATATTATTTCGGAAAGCTTGTTTCGCAAGGACATGCCTTTTAGTCCCAGCTGCCTTACATGCGTTATTTGTGCCGCCAGCTTATCCTCTCCTAAAACATCTCTGCACCATTTTTCCAAGTCCCCACGTGAAACATGAAATTCAAGCGACCTGACATCTACTGTTTCTACTTTTTCTTTTAACTCCCAGAGGTTGCATGCTGAAACCCCTAGACTTTTGTCTGGTCCGATACCGAGGAAAAAGTGGAAGCATTTTTGTGATGGAACCTTGTCAAAAAGGATTCGCGCTTGCCGTGAAAGAATGCCGATGGCTATGAGTCCCAACCCACTGAGCATATATTGCCGTGTATAATCGCCGAAGCTTTTTACGAGTTTTTTCTGTTCCAAAATTGTCAAGTATGCTGCCAAATCGGTTTCAGTATATGGTTCTCCGAGTTTGTTAGCTAGTTCCTTTGCGGTTGGAGTTTTTAGTTGGTTTATGTTTTTTAGGATTTGGATGTCCTCATTTGTTAGTTCAGAAATGGCTCCCATCCCCATGTTTGCGCTATTAGGTTTTAGAGAAGCAATTTATTTTTAACTTTTGCATATGCTATTGCTGTGAGTGGAAATGGCTGAGGCAACTTTGTATTTGGCGATAATTTTGCACATGCATCAGCCCAAATACAATTTTACTGGTCCAGTTTATGATTTAGAGTTGGGCAGAGAAATTTTCAACCAAACAATGCATCCTTACACCTATCCTTTTGAAATAATAAACAAGCATGAAAATGCGAGAATCACGTTTAATTTTACAGGCAGCCTTATTGAACAGCTAAACGAACTTGCAGCCGTAAACTTTGATGTTAGGCTTAAGGGTTTGTGGCAAAAATGCAGAAAAGCAAAGGCTGATGGGAAAGCAGATTTCACAGGATGCGGATACCACCATCCCATACTGCCCCTTCTTCCAGAAAGAGACCGTGAAAAGCATGTGGATATGCATTTGAAAATTTATGAAGAAACCTTTTCCGGCAAGCCACGGGGCTTTTGGCCTCCAGAACTCGCCTTTAGTCATAGTATGGTTCCCCTATTGCAAAAGAAGGGTTTTGAATGGGTTGTGGTTGACGAGCCTCATGTGGTTAACGCGAATCCAGAGAAAGAATTTCATGAGCTTGTCTATAAGCCTCACTTCGTGGAACAGAATGGTCATAAAGTGGTTGTTGTCGTTAGGGATAGGGGAATCAGCAATGCGCAGCAAAGCGGTTACAATCCCATCTGGCTGAAAAATGAGATTGAACATAAAATCAAGCCCTACATGACAGAAGACATGCTTTTAACCGTAGCCACAGACGGAGAAAACGGCTGGTTCAGGCATCAAGGTGAAAACGCAGGTTTCTGGGGCTGGTTTTTTGAACCGCTCCTTTACCTTCTGAAAAAAGACCCAGACTTCAGCTTCATAAAACTCACAACCATAACGGAGTATTTAGCAACACATCCACCAAAGGACACAGTTAAAGTTGAGGATGGAAGCTGGAATGTCCCAGACGCAAGCGATGACGGGCGTTTCTTAAAATGGACTGGAGGTAGGGAGAGAGAACAAACGTGGGCTTAAGTAAAGGAAACAAGCCAACTTTTACGCCAAGTGGAAGACAAAACCAAGCCTCGTCGTG
>JAWCNH010000061.1:0-6756 GCA_038848765.1 Bathyarchaeia archaeon | reverse complement strand
TGGGTTAAAACCCAACCAAACCTTAGAACAGCTTAGACTTTATTTGAATGCCCTTAACGAGCAACTGTCAAGCCTTCGGGGCGAAAGCGAAGCCACACGAAAAGAGATGCAGACTTCCCAAAGAAGATTCCAAAGCCTCGCAAAGGAAAATAAATGTCCCCTTTGTCTCCAACCCCTTTCGGAACAATACAAAGAAAACCTTCAAGCACAATTAAGCCAAGAAAACATTGAACGTGAAAAGAGACTAAGCGAACTGCAGAAAAACATGGAAGAACTGGAAAAACTTTACACTCAAGTGAACAATATCCTAGGAAACCTTCAATTGCTTATTCCACGCAAAGAAGACTTGAAAACAAGAATTTCTGAAGAGCAAGAGTCGCTGAAAAGTCTTACTGCAGAATTTGAACAAAAACAGCAAGAAGAAACTGAAATTCGCAGTCAACTCGCAACCGTCCGTGAAGAAATACGGAAATTCGACATCACAGAACTGGAGTCCGCGCGTAAACTTCGCGACAGGACATTTGAACATTTTTCTAGCCTTAAATCAAAGCTAGAATTAACAGAAAGCCGAAAAAACGATACGGCTCAAAGAATAGACGAACTTAAAGAGCGTCTGGACAGAGCGCAGGAGAAAATTGAGCGAATGGAGAAAATTGGAAAACTTTTGGAAATCATTAACGGCATAAGAAACGCTTACCGCAGTATCCAGCCAAGACTAAGAAAGGAGTTCGTCACGATTTTAGAACGGGTAGTCCAGCAAGTTTTAGATAGCCTAGTTGGAACAGAAGGATACCCGCTTGTGGTTGAAATCGACGAAACATACACTCCTTTCATAAAAAGCGAAGAAGGCTACCAAAGAGACGTTTCCAACCTTTCAGGCGGCGAACGAACCCTACTCGCCTTCGCCTACCGCCTAGGACTTGGCCAACTCATCCTGCAATCCCGTTTAGGTCAAACTTTAAACCTTCTCCTCCTAGACGAGCCCACAGAAAGCTTAGGAAGGGAAGACGGCTCCGTCGACCGCCTCGCTGAAGCCATCTCCCGCCTAAAAACCATAGAACAAATCATCGCCGTAACCCACAGCGAAGCCTTCGCAGAAAAGGCTGAACACGTAATACGATTGGAAAAAGAAGCCGGAATAAGCAAAGTTTCCATGGAACGATAAGGCGCTTCCAATCTCAAAAGAATGTTTTAATAGGGAAGTTCGGTTTATGTGCTCACTTGTTTGGGTTAAAAATGGCAAAAGAAAAGATTGTTAAGGCTATTGAATCAGCAAGATGCTATGTAGAAAACGCCATGAAAGCAATGGAAGCCAAAAACGAAAAATTGTTAGCAGACATGCTTTGGCATGTGTCCGCCGAACTTGAATACGCTCTTTTCCTTTTCTCCATAATCTTAGAAAACAAACCAGAAACTTTTTCTTCACCTACAAAGGACAGTTCCAAACATACAAGACAAGTAGAAGAGCGTTCGGTTTTGGCATCTGCCCAAAGAACACTTGAAGAAGCCAAAGAGTTAGTGGCGAAAGATGAACTTGACAAGGCTTACCAAAAAACATGGCAAATAAGGGGCGAGCTTCTCAAGTTTCAAGAACTTTTAGAAAAGAAGAGGAAAAGGCTGGAAAAATCACGTGACTATTCTTCTTCGTAAGCTTTCTTTTCCTTAATGATGAAGGAGTTTTCTTTGCCAGCAATCACGCGGAAATCGTCCTTCAATTCGTTTTGATGTAAAAACTTGCGAAGCAGAACACGCACGTAAGCCCTTGAAACAGCGCCTTTTTCGTTCTTCAAAACTAATTCGCTGCCACTTAATTCAGCCTTAACCTTCATTTTCTCTTCAAGAAATTCCTTCAAATCCTTTATGGTTTCTTCGTTTGTCAAGCTTCTAAGCTCAGATGTTTCAATCGTAACTTTTGTTGCCACTTCACATACCTCTTACTTGTTGTTAAATATTAACGCGCATTTAATTTTAATGGCTTCGGCTCAAGTTTTTCGCTTTAAGCGTTAACCATGTCGATGCTGATGCAGTAACAAACAATAAGGCGAAATTAAATTTTTCTGGTATGAAATGGTCTTTTATGGCGCCCCAGTTTTGAGGGGCTGGTGGAACTTGGGTTGCTACTGGCATGGTTGGTTTGCTCCAGTTTCCACCCGCGTTTTTCGGCCATTCAATCAAAGAATAATTTGTGTGCCAATCACATAGGAAAACGTAAAAGCCATAACGAGTGCCTTGTGGGAAACTTTGAATGCTGATTTGGAATTCATAAATTCTATGCGCCTTTTGTTCGTCTGGGTTGTTGTTTCCATCATAGCCTTTAGAGCCTGTTGTGTTGAAGGGCATGAGCGAACTTGTCCATGCCTCTTCTGGTTTGTCGCCAACTCCTGTTCCTTGGAAAGCTTCTAAAACATTGACCGCCCCGCGAAGAGAGAAAAGATAATCGTCCTTTTGGGGCAATGCTCCTCCATCATCGCGCGTATCTAAGCATATTCCTGCTTGGTCAAATGTTGATGAAGTAAAATCGGTGATAAAATCTAAGAGTATGAAGATTTGTTTTTGGTTGTGTTTAATCCATATGTTCGCTTTATGATTCTCTTTTTCTATGGTGGTTTTAGTTGCGTCAATCCATTCTTCTGGTGTTGTCCATTTTCCATCAATTATTGGCGTTCTCGTCGAAAACGTTACTATGATTTCTTCAGTTGTAGCGACCTTGCTTTTGAGAAGAAACCATACAAGAAAAGTTGATAGTAATAAAATCAAAAGTAAAACAATGAAAACTATTTTTTTCTGGGGCATTTAGGAAGCCTCGATTTTGGTTATGTTGTCAGTTCGCCCGTCGAAAGTTATATCACCGCTGAGGGCTCTATTGACTCTCAGTTCATCATCCAAAATGAATCTGTAGCAACCTTTCTTAAGGCTTTTGCGCTGCAAACTCTATTCTCTCAACGCCTTTCCCCTTTGACGCTCTTCCCAAAATCTTGACTGAACCAATCTCTCCAGTCGCCTTTACATGGGTGCCTCCACAAGCGCAAGCATGCCAGTCCTTAATTTCTACAATTCTTACCTCTTGGACTTGTGGCGGTAATGTTCTGAGGTTTTCGTTGAACCTTTCCACGTATTTTTCAGCTTCGTTTCTCGGCATTTTTTTAGTTTCCACGGGTCTATTTTGTTTTATTACCTTATTTGCAATTTCTTCGATTTCCTGGAAGAGGGGGCGAAGAGGCTTATCATAAGCTAAATCTAGTCGGGATTTTTCAACATCTACGGCTGAGCCAACAATTTTTATTGGAGTTTTTACTGCTTGTCTTATGGCTTCAGCCATTAAATGTGCCAAAGTGTGGTTGCGCATTAACGCATAACGTCTATCCCAATCAATGATTCCTTTAACGATGTCTCCTTCTTTAATCTGACCTCGAGCTTCATTTAAAACATGAAATACCTTATCCTCTCTTGCCTGCACTTCTATTACCTTTGCCTCTCCGCCTTCGCTTTTTATGACGCCTCTGTCTGAGGGTTGTCCTCCTCCAGCAACATAGAAGGCTGTACGGTCTAGGACGGCGCCCATTTTATCGTCAAACTTCAAAATCTTAACGACTTTTCCTTCAAACTCCTTGAGGTAAGCATCTTCATAATAGAGAAGTCGTGTTTTCATAGATGTTTCCCTTTCAATAGTTGCACGATTTTGAAACTTCCTGTGTATGTTTCCCTCTTTAAAGGCTTGAGTTTATAAGCAAAGCGGATTCTACAAATTATGGTGACGTTTATGGATGTGTTCGAGGCGATTAAAACACGAAGAAGCGTAAGAGCCTTCACCAGCCAAGAAGTTTCAGAAGAAGAAATTGAAAAAATAATTGATGCTGCACGTTGGGCGCCTTCTGCGGGCAACATACAGCCATGGGAATTCATTATCGTAAGGAAAAAGGAAATTAAACGCGAACTGGTTGCCGCAGCGCTAAACCAAACATTCATCGAAGAAGCCCCGGTCGTAATAGTCGTATGCGCCAACGAAGCTAGGTCAGCGCAGGGCTACGGAAATAGAGGAGCAACATTATATTGTATTCAAGACACAGCCGCAGCCATACAAAACATACATTTAGCGGCAAAGGCTCTCGGGCTTGCCACATGTTGGATAGGAGCTTTCCATGAAGAAGAAGCCAGAAAAGCATTAAAAATTCCCAGAGGCATCAGACCAGTTGCCATAATCCCAGTTGGACATGCGGCTGAAAAGCCGCGAACACCTTCTCGAAGACCGGTCCAAGACATTGTGCATTACGAAACCTTCTAGCCATCATTAACGGATTGTTTAATTTATATATTGGGCTTGTTCTTTACAAACATGAAGGGCAATTCTCTTGAAATACTCCCTTATAGCCGACATCTACGAAGAAATCGAATCCACAACAAAAAGGCTCGAAATGACAGATTACCTAGTTAATTTGCTTAAACAAACTCCAAAAGACATAATCGACAAAGTAGTCTATCTAACGCAGGGAAAAATATACCCAGACTTTGTCGGGCTAGAAATAGGCGTCGCAGAAAAACTAGCTATCCGCGCAGTAGCCAAAGCCTCTGGGCGCAGCGAAAAGGAAATAGAAGAAGACTTGAAAATCACCGGCGACCTCGGCGAAACATCCCAGAAATTTCTAGCCAAAAAGGCTCAAATGACATTTTTCCAGCAACCATTAACCGTTCAAAAAGTGTATGAAACCCTTGACAAGATGGCTAAGGCTTTAGGCTCAGGCTCCATGGAACAAAAAATAAACCTTCTAGCTGGCTTGTTGGCAAACGCAACTCCCAAAGAAGCAAAATACATCGTAAGAACGGTAACAGGAAATCTTCGACTGGGAATTGCTGACATGACGGTTCTTGACGCTTTAGCCATCGCTTATGGAGGCGGAAAAGAAGCAAGAGACGATTTAGAACGCGCCTACAACATTTCTTCAGATTTGGGCAAGGTCGCAAAAGTTCTTGTCGAAAAAGGATTAGAAGGCATCAAAAAATTCGGAGTCATTGTTGGAAACCCGATTCGTCCCATGATGGCTGAACGTTTATCCTCGCCAGAAGAAATATTGGAAAAACTTGGCGGTAAATGCATTGCAGAGTTCAAGTATGACGGCGAAAGAGTGCAAGCCCACAAAGATGATGACAAAATCATACTTTTTTCCCGTCGCCTAGAAAACATTACTGAACAATATCCAGACGGGGTAGAACTTTTCAGAAATCATGTAAAAGCCAAAGAAGCCATTTTAGAAGCCGAAATTGTCGCCGTCGAGCCAGACACGGGTGAAATGAAGCCATTCCAAGAGCTGATGCACCGTAGACGCAAATACGGCATAAAAGAAGCCATGGAAGAATACCCAGTTTCCCTATTCCTCTTCGACGTTTTATATGCAGACGGAAAAGATTTCACTCTCAAACCCTACCCAATGAGGCATAAACAACTAGAATCAATAATAGAACAAAGCGACAGAGTAAAAATCGCCGAATACCTAATCACAGACAACCCGCAAGAACTTGAAAAATTCTTCCAAAAAGCAATAGAAAACGGATGCGAAGGACTAGTGTGCAAATCCTTAGCCGAAGACTCCATCTACCAAGCGGGTGCAAGAGGATGGCTATGGATAAAATATAAACGCGACTACAAAAGCGAAATGACCGACACAGTAGACCTAGTCATAGTCGGCGCCTTCCACGGCAGAGGAAAAAGAGCAGGAACATACGGCGCCCTACTCCTAGCAGCCTACGACCCAGAAACCGACACCTTCAAAACCACATGCAAACTCGGCTCAGGCTTCACAGACGAAGACCTCCAAAAACTACCAAAAATAATGGAAAAACACAAAATAACACACGTCCACCCACGCGTGCAGTCCACGTTAGAGGCTGACGTTTGGTTTGAACCAAAAATAGTCATAGAAACAATAGGCGCAGAAATAACCCTAAGCCCAATCCACACATGCGCCATGGACAAAATAAGAAAAGGAAGCGGACTAGCCATACGGTTCCCACGATTCACAGGAAACTACAGACTAGACAAATCAGCAGAAGACGCAACCACAGAAAAAGAAATAATGGAAATGTATAAAGCTCAGTTAAAAAAGATCGCTGAAAGTCAAACTCCTTAAACCTAACACTTTGTTACATTAATCTTTTAAAGTTTATTCATTTAATGCAAAAGCTTAAATTAAACTTTTCACCTTTCCTTTTTTGGTGTCTTATTTGGAGAAAATTAAAGTTTATGTTTACAGCCTAAAAGTTTCTACCCTAGGTTTTGTGGACAAGGAAGGGGCTCAACACGCATGCGCCCAAGCTGGAAGCACGGCTTTTTCTGGTCTAAAGCATTATCCAGGCGCAATGGACAACCGTTACATATCTGAAGAAGAGAAAAAAGCCATAATTGCAGTTGAGAATTTCTGCGCAAAGAAAGGCTATGAATTTGAAGTCGTCGATTTGGCAACTGCTGGATTTTTCACCAAAATCAGATTAAAAGCGAAGGGTTTAATGAATTTCCCTGCAATTTCATATGGCGAAAAAATAATTCACGGCGTTCCTACAGAAGACGCATTGGCTAAACTCGTAGAAAATAAAGTCGTGCATGCTTTGAATAAAAGATAAAATATTAAAAGCTACTGCAACAATATTACTAATGGGATGCAAAGTATGAGCGTACTAACCGAAAAATGGCTTTGGATAATCATTTTAGCATTGTTCCTTATAGTCATCGGCCCATTATTCATTGTCTGGTTCATCCTCTTCTTG
>JAWCNH010000060.1:0-6963 GCA_038848765.1 Bathyarchaeia archaeon | reverse complement strand
CAATTTTGTATGAAGGATTAGAGTTGAAGCCTCCAGATGAAATTATCCAAAAATACAACGGAAAATGTCCCAAATGCGGCAGAAAATTGTCTGTTATACCAGCAAACGTTGAAGTTAAATCCGCAAAGTAATGTTTCAAGTTGTGGAGGAAAAGGTTTGACCCAAAACCTGCGCAAAACCCATCTATACGAGTTTCACCAGAAAAATGCCAAAATGACTTCCTTTGCAGGGTTCGAAATGCCCTTATGGTTCAAGGGAATAATACTCGAACATTTAGCGGTGAGAAACTCTGTTGGCGTCTTTGACATTACGCACATGGGAAGAGCCTTAATTTTGGGCGAAGAGGCTGAAAAGTTCCTCAACTATGTGACGACAAACGATGTGAGTGCGTTAACACCCCTTGCGGCGCATTATTCCACCATGTGCAACCAGCAAGGTGGAATAAAAGATGACTTCGTCCTCTCTAGACTAGAAAAGGAGAAGTTCCTAATAGTTTACAATGCCAGCAACAGAGAAAAAGATTTTGAGTGGTTAAGTAGCCATTCCAAAGACTTCAACGTGAAAGTAGAAGATGTTTCAGACAAAATTGCAATGTTCGCCGTGCAAGGACCAAAAGCAGAGAAAACTCTTCAAAAAATATCTAGTGAAGATTTAAGCGGAATTGGACGGTTTAAATGCGGTTGGACGAAACTAGCGGGCATAGAAACTTTTGTTTCTAGAACGGGTTACACTGGCGAAGATGGCTTCGAAGTTTTTGTGTGGAACACGCCCATAACAAAGCCTGAAAACGCCATAAAAGTTTGGAACGCCATCTTAAAGGCTGGAGAAGAATTCCAAATTGAACCTTGCGGTTTGGGCGCTCGGGACACTTTAAGATTGGAGGCGGGCATGTGCCTTTATGGAAACGACATCGACGAGGCAACTACGCCCTTAGAGGCTGGACTCGGGTTTGTTGTGAAACTTGCCAAAGAAAAATTCATTGGAAAAGAAGCCTTGCTTCAACAAAAAACTCTTGGAATAAAAAAGAAACGGGTAGGCTTGAAGCTTCTTGAGAAGGGCATACCGCGACCGCATTTCGACGTTTTTAAGGATGGGGAAAAAATTGGATACACAACCAGCGGAACATTCTCGCCACTGCTGAAATGTGGTATTGCAGTTGCCTACGTTTCTACGGAACATGCAAACATTGGCGGAAAGGTTGAAGTTAGGATAAGAAACAAAAACGTGAAAAGCGAAATCGTTGGCTTCCCATTTTACGACAAAACAAAATATGGATACACAAGACAGCAATAGAACCCCCAAATACGAAAGATTTATCACAGAATACAGCATTCACTTCCAGAGAAAACCGCAAGAAAAATAAAAGGGTTCAATAATGTTGCTTGAGAAGAGAGTGACATAATGAAGCTTAAAGAGTTTTTCACCAAAGAAAACATTAAGAAAGCCATCAAAAGCTTAGGGGCCATTCGCTTCAAAATCTCACGTTCCACACTTTTCACTGCCTCACTAGTCACCCTCATAGTTTTCATCGCCTTCATGATAAGACTGCTTCCAATCCGATGGGGCATAGAACTTTCAGAATTCGACCCATTCTTCCAATACCGCTTCACAAAATACGTCGTAGAAAACGGCTTTTTCTCTTGGCTCGATTGGCACGACCCACAACGATGGTATCCATGGGGAGTAGACGTAGGCAAAGCAGCGTTTCCAGGATTACCCATGACGGTTGCGTTCATCTACAAGATTATTGCATTCTTAGGCATACCCATAGAGCTTTACCATTTCTGTGTAATATGGCCCGCAATAATGGGAGCTATTAGCTGCTTAGTGATGTATTTCCTAGCTAAGGATATAGGCGGCAAAACCGTGGGAATATTCTCAGCCCTCTTCTTGGCGTTAAGCTCATCCTACATAATGAGAACCTCGCTTGGATTCTATGACGACGAAACAATCGGAATATTCGCCATGCTACTTTTTGCCTTCCTGTTTTTGCGTTCAATTGATAAGGAAAGGTCGCCAAGCTCTGCTTTGATGTATGCTTTAGGGGCAGGTTTGGCGCTTGGATACTTTACTGCTGGTTGGGGTGCAGCGTTATATCCAATTGCCATGACAACACTTTACGTGTTTGTGTTAATAATTACAAAACGTTATTCCCAACGTTTGCTCATTTCTTACAGCATCACTTATGGTCTTGGATTATTTATTGCTGTTCATGTTCCCAAACTGTCTATCAGTTTCTTGTCTAACTGGGCGGTTTTCCCAGCTTTCGGCGTATTCGCTTTGCTCTGTCTCTGCGAAATTCTTAATCACGTGAGAACGACTAAATGGAAGCTGATTTACACTGTGCTTCTCTTATTAGCTGTAGTGGGCGGGTTTGTTGCGCTTTCTCTTTTGGGAGTTATTGGTTCGCCTTTGGGCAAGTTTATATCTGTTCTTAACCCCTTTGAACGGCTTGCAGCGCCCTTAATAGAGTCTGTTCAAGAGCATAGAGTCAGTGCATGGGGCTCATTCTATTACGACTTCGGAATTGGCGTAGTCTTCTTTGCGGTAGGGTTATTCTTTGCGTTGAAAAACTTAACCAACAGAAACATTTTCCTCATAGTTTATGGGTTGACATCGCTGTATTTCGCTGGTTCCATGGTTAGATTGATAGTGCTTCTTTCACCCGCATTCGCCATTCTCTGGGCAAGCGGAGTTGTGGGCATACTGAAACCCTTTATTACAATAATTAAGGAAAAACCGAGAATACAAATTGGCAAGAAATACGCTGTTGCGCATGTTGGAAAAGAATTTAGTGGAGCTGCAATTTTGGTCATGTTTGTGCTCTTAACGGTTACCTTCGCCCTTCCATCTCCCAGAATGTTTGCTAGCGCCTATTCGCCAGTCACTCTCTTGTCCTCCAGTGTTCCAGTGAAAACTGAACAAGTGATAACTGAGTGGCTTGAAGCCCTACTTTGGATGCGAAACAATTTGCCGCAAGACGCCCTAGTCTGTAGTTGGTGGGACTATGGATATTGGATAACAGTCTACGCAAACAAAACCACGCTTGCAGACAACGCAACTTCCAATTCGACTCAAATAGCAAACATAGGATGGATGTTCGTCTCCAACCAAACAGAAGCCTACTACGTGTTAACTACGCATTTACATAAACCCCACTACATAGTAGTTTTCGCCACTTTCATGGAAAAAGACGGCTCATATGCTGGCTTCGGAGACGAAGGAAAATGGATATGGATGGCTAAGATCAGCGCCCAATACAGCGGCATAAGAGATACCGACCAATACGTATATAAGAGATATCAAGTCAACGAGACGGGCCTCTGGGAACCAAAAGGACAAGAAATCATGCTGTTTAACAAAACTGCTGGAGCATGGTCACCGCAAGGACAAGAAACCATGATTTATAAGCTGATGGCTTATGGAAGAGATTCGGTTGCATCTCTCTACGGTTGGACTTCTGCCGCGACTTCTTTGCCAGCTTACCTCCAGAAGGAAAGCATTTTCTATGAATCTAAGAAATCATCTTATGGCGGAGTTGTTCCATTAGTCTGCATTTATAAGGTTATTTACAAGGAATAGGGAACCGAAGCTTGTTTCCAAAAGCCACAGATGAGCATAAGCCAAACAAACCGCAAGTTCCAAACGGCTTAGGAATCCTTTACGTTTTGTTCAGCACCATATACTTGTTTGGGGTGCATTACGATTTTTTTCGCTTGCGAGAACCAAACATAACCGTGGCGTTGCGTCCCCTCGCCTTGGCAGGGTGCATTTTGTTCGGAGGCTTTCTAGGGCTTGTTGACGACTGGATGAACTTAAAATGGAGATACAAGGCTATTATTCCAGTTTTCGCAGCTGTTCCCTTAGCCACTTTATATCAAGGCGACGCTTCAATGTCTACATACATTTTTGGAAAAATAAATTTCGGAATCTACTTTTACATCATAATAATTCCTTTGATAGTAACCGTGGTTACAAATGTTGTTAACCAGCTTGGCGGCTTAAATGGATTAGAAACAGTTTGCCCATCCATAGTTTTGATTGGCTTGTTTATTGTTTCGCCTTTGAGACCTTTGCTTTATGTTCCGTTAGCCACATACCTTATATTAGCTTTTTTTAATTTTAGGGGGAAAATTTTCGTGGGCAATACTGGAACATTCGCCATAGGCATAACTTTGGCTTCCTTTGCCATAATCGCCAACAGAGAACAAACATTACTCATTTCTATTCTTCCCTACATTTTCAATTCTTCCCTAATATTGGTAAACTCCCTCTTTTTCAAGAGGAGGGCAAATTTGATTTTGGAGGGAAACAAGCTAAAAGCGGAGAGTAGGCGAAGCTTGCTGACTCTAATAGCCTATTACAAACCCTTAACGGAACGAAAACTTGTCGCCGTTGTCGCGTTAATTGTAGCTGCCTTCACCTTAACTGCAGTTTTAATGTGGCTGATGCCATGAAACGAATACTTGTCACAGGCGCTGGCGGTCCAGCGGGAATTAATTTCCTTATGTCTTTGAGAATTGCTCCAGAAAAAATGTTTTTAGTAGGAGCAGAAGCGAATAAAAATTATTTCTATCTTGTTCCAACAAAAAGGAAACATCAAATTCCTTACGCAACTGACCCAGAGTACATTGATAAGCTTAACGAAGTCATAAGAAAAGAAAAAATCGAATTCGTTCATTCGCAACCTGATATCGAAGTGAAAGTTATTTCAGAAAACAGAGAAAAACTTGCAGCGAACACTTTCTTGCCCTCGAAAAAGACTATACAGGTTTGTCAAGACAAGCTGGAATCCGCAAGAGTTTGGAAAGACCATGGAGTTCCCGTGGCTCGAACCATTGAAGTGAAAAACGAGGCGGATGTGGATAAGGCTTTTGAAGAGTTAGGAAGCCCCTTATGGATTAGAGCGAGACACGGCGCCGGCGGAAGAGGAAGCACACCTGCAGAAAACAAGGAAACGGCAATCTCTTGGATTAAATATTGGAAGGCAAGAAAGAAAAATTGGCAGTTTATTGCGCAAGAATATTTAGGTGGCAGAAACATCGGATTTCACAGTTTATGGAAAGAAGGCGAACTAGTAACGTCCATGGCAAGAGAAAGAATCGAATATATTTATCCCTCCTTAGCGCCTTCAGGCATAACAGGCACACCATCTGTTCAAAAAACAATACACGATGAAGAAGTAAACGAAATCGGCACACAAGCAGTATTGGCAATCGACCAAAACTTTACTGGAATAGCCTGCGTAGACTTAAAAGAAAACAAGGAAGGAATCCCTTGCGCAACAGAAATAAACGCTGGCAGAATGTTCACAACATCCTTCTTTTTCGCTTTCGCCAGCAAAAAACTGCTAAACAACTATTTTGCCAACTTTCCTTATCTATATGTAAAATTGGCTTACAAAGAAGACACCCCCAACATTCCAAAATACAATATTTTGCCAAAAGATGTTTACTGGATTCGCCACATAGACGCCCCAGCAAGACTGGTCATGGAAAATAAAGTGTGTGGGGCGATGTATAAATGATTGAGGCGGTGATTTTTGATTTAGACGGCACACTCATTCATCTACCCATAGATTATGAAGCCTTCTTTAAAAAAGTAAAGAAAATCACGAAATTAAACGAAGTGAAGCCGCTAACACAAACAATCGCCTCCCTCGACTTCGACACTCGCCAAAAAGTGTTAAAAGAATGGGAAAAAGCCGAATGGGAAGCGTTTCAAAGACTCGCAATAAACGAAAAGGGACTACAACTCTACAGAAAGTATATGGAAAAACCCAAAGCATTAGTAACAATGCAAAACAAAGAAATAACTGAAAAAATACTTAAACACCTTAAAATATCATTCAACATAATAGTCACAAGGGAAGACAGCCTAAATAGACAAGAACAAATTAAAATGGCAATAACACGACTTGGGAAAAAACCTGAAAATATATTAGTAATCGGGGATACGGAAAACGACAAAGTTTCTTCGGAGAAAATAGGCTGCAAGTTTCATTGGGTGGAAGAATAAATGAGAGTTTGGTATGACGCTTGCACTGGAAAACATGTAAGATATGGAGTCGCCGTCGCAAAAAAACTCAGAAGCCTAGGGCATGAAGTAATTCTAACAACACGAAAACATCCCGATACTCTTGCCGTTGCAGAAATGCTCAACGAACAATTCACAGTAATTGGGAAATATGCCCCATCCTCAGCCTATTCAAGGCTGCTAGAAAGCATAAAACGGCAACAAGCCTTTTCCAAGATGTTTGGGAAGAACCCGCCAGACTTGGCTATTTCACATGGTTCAGTGGAATTATGCCGAGTAGCCTTCGGCTTAGGCATACCAAGTATTTCCACTGCAGATAGCCCCCACGCTGAAGCTGCAAACAAACTTGCATTGCCCCTAGTAGACGCCATAATAATTTCCAAAGCCATGCCCATCCAATATTATAGACAATATGGCGCTGAAAAAATCATACAATTTGATGGCGTCGATGAAGTTGCTTGGGTTAAAGATTACAAGCCAACACCATTCGATTACAAGAAGCCCTTGATAGTTGTAAGGCAAATGGAAACAAAAGCTTCCTACGCCGAGAACCGCATCGATGTTACAGAAGAAATTGCGAAAAAACTCACAAAGTTAGGACACGTCCTGTTTCTTCCACGTTATGACAGGCGACCGCGAAAAGGCTTAATCGTCCCCAAAAAACCAGTGGACTCAGCCAGCTTAGCAGCCTACGCCGACCTAGTCGTAAGCGTCGGCGGAACCATAGCAAGAGAAGCCGCGCTGCAAGGGACACCAAGCATAGTCATTTCCTCACTGGGCGAATTATACGCAAACGAATACGTTTCAAAAAAAGGTTTTCCCCTCTTTACAGTGACGCCAACAGAGGCCTTCGCATACGCAGAAAAGTATTTGGGCAAAAAATTCACCGTAAAAGAAAAACTGGAAAAACTGGAAAATCCAGTGGAC
>JAWCNH010000059.1:0-7062 GCA_038848765.1 Bathyarchaeia archaeon | reverse complement strand
AGCTATTTGGCTTGAACACGTTTTACAACAGGCGGTCTTATTTTTTTAAGCACCCTATAACCACAGTAAGTGCATTTTATGCCGCCGCCACGAAGCTCCAACTCGTCTGTTCTAACTTTCGCTCCACACCTTACACATTCATAAACTAAACTTTGCTCCGACACCCTTGAAACCCCAATTCTGGTAACAATATTCACGTCAAGATTTAAACATTTCCAAATACACAAAAGTTGAAGCTAAGGAGAGTTTCATTCAACATTCGAAAATTTTCTTTGTTCAACAACTATAGCGGAGCCTACTGCTGATTTGACACGTCAGAAGGAAATCATTTCGACTAGTCAAAAAGCGCTGGTTGGTAAGTGTCGTTTTAGAGAATCTTTAGAAGGGTTAATTGTTGAATTTGAACCTAAACCATATATTTGTCCTTTTAAAATTGTAAGCAGTAACACGTGTTACGAGTTGGTTGATGTTGTCTAGTTCTAAGCGTCCCATCGTTCGGGTAGGAAGAGGCGCCACTTACATTTTTATTCAAGGGTTTTCTTCGGCGCTTTTAGGGGTTATCTACATTATGTTTTTAACGCGGTTTCTGCCAGAAGTGGAAGAGATAGGTGTTTTCGCAATACTAACCTTCATACTGTTTTTGGCTCAGGCGTTGGGCACGTTTGCTTTGCCCTCAGCCGCAACAAAATATGTTTCGCAATATCTTGCTGAAGGTAAACGTGAAGAGGCAAAGTCCATAGTTGCAAGGATAATGCAAATAACCATAATAACAAGCTTAGTCTCGTTTTTCCTCTTAATCTCGTTTGCAGACGCATTGTCAAAACTGTTGGGCGCTCCCAGCCTAGTCTTTCAGATTCTTTCTTTGGCTTCTGTTTTCATAATTTTTTATACTCAAGCTGGAGGCTTCTTGCAAGGTTTGCAGAAAATGCGTGAATACGCCATAATAAACTTTGCATTCACGGTTATTCAGTATGGCTCCACAATTGTGCTTGTCTTTTTTGGGTTTGGGCTTCTCAGCATTGTTATAGGCTGGGTGTTAGGCTATGCTACAGCCTCTGTGGTTAGTTTAGCTGTAACTGCCAAATGTTTGGGTCTTTTTGGCAAACGTTATCCTCTAAAACCTTTAGCCAAATTTTCTTTCCCGCTTTTTATTTCTGGGATTCTCAGCTTCATGTCCAACTGGGTTGACCAGCTTTTCATTTTGCCCTTCCTAGGCAAGGAGAAGTTGGGCATTTACAACATAGTAACCCGCGCCTACATCGTGCCAAACTTGATTTCTACGTCTATAATTATTGCGCTTTTTCCGCAGCTTTCGGAACTATATGCACGGGAGGGAGAGAGTGCTCTTCGAGATGCTTTCCGTGTTTCAACTAGATATGCGATTGCTGTTGGTTTCCCATTAATTGCTGGGCTGGCAGTTTTAGCTCATCCCATAATGATTCTTTTTGCGGGTCCAGCCTACGCAGAAGGTTCGGTGCCTCTTGTTATTCTTTGTGTGGCATCTCTTTTCGCGGCCGTGGGAGTTCCAATAACTCCAACTCTTTTGACTTTGGGGCGTAGCGGTTTGGCTTCTGCGATTGCTGTTGTCGCCATTCTTGTGGACACTTTGATGTCTTATGTTGCTTTGGCTTTTTTAGGTTGGGGCATGATAGGGGTTGCTTGGGCAAGGTTTCTGTTTTACGCTGTATCCTTCGTGTTGGGTGCTTTCGTGGTTGTTCGAACTTTGGATGTTAAGTTTGATGGAGAAATGCTGTGGAAAGCTTCAGCTTCTTGTGGCGCATTGACTGGTGCAGTTGTTTTGTTGGATTTGGCTAGGCAGTTTTTAACTGGCTCTGGAGAATTTCTCAGGTTTCGTTTACTCTTTCTCCCCATCTATGTGATTGTCGGCGCTGCCGCCTACATTTCTGCTTTAATCGCCCTAAACGCCGTCAAGAAAAGGGATGTGGAATTGGTTGAAGAGTATTTGCCTAGTAGGTTGAAGTGGCTGGCGAGGTGGCTAAACCAATTTATACGCTAACATTTGGAGTTTAAGAGGAATGAAGGGAAACCTCAAAACTTTACTGGCAGAAAAGTTGAAGCCTGAAGAGCTTAAACTTGTTTACAAATCCTACGATGTTGTAGGCGACATTGCCATAATACGGGTTCCAGAAAACCTTGAACACTGCAGCCCGATAATCGCTGAAGCAATCATGCAAACGCACAAAAACGTGAAGAGTGTTTGGCGACAAGCCAGTCCAGTTTCAGGAGATTTTCGACTGCGACAACTTGAATTTGTGATGGGTGAGAGAAAAACTGAAACCATTTATAAGGAGCACGGCTGCGTTTTCAAGGTTGATTTAGCCAAATGTTATTTTTCGCCTAGATTGGCTTTTGAAAGGATACGCATTGCACGTTTGGTTCAGCCGAGGGAAATTGTTGTAAACATGTTTGCAGGGGTAGGAACATTCTCAATAATAATTGCCAAACATTCAGAGGCTAATAGAGTATATTCGATTGAGATTAATCCATTAGCCGCAGAATACATGGAGGAAAACGTTAGGCTAAACAGAGTTTATGAGAAAGTCGTCCCAATATGCGGCGACGCAGAAAAGGTCATTAAAGAAAAATTGCAAGGCATAGCCAACAGAGTTCTTATGCCGCTTCCAGAAAAGGCTTATGAATTCTTGGAAACCGCAATTTTGGCATTACAAAACGAAGGGTGGATTCATTATTACGCCTTCGAACACGCCAAAAAGCATGAAAACTCTATGGAAAAGGTTAAGGCGAAAGTTGCTGAAAAACTGGAAAAAATGAAAATTAACTTCGACACGCCTTTCAGCCGAATAGTGCGCAACACTGGACCAAACTGGTATCAAGTAGCAATAGACTTACAAATCAAAAAGGAACATAAGAATTATAACTGAAGAATTTAGTTTACATAAGTTAATGGAGATTGGTGAAATTGAAGAAAAGTTTAATGGAAATATTGGCTTGCCCCATAGACAAGCATCATCCCCTTGAACTTCATGTCTTTGAGGAAAAAGAGGAAATTGTGGAAGGAGTTATTATTTGTCCTAAATGTTTACGTTGGTATCCTATACGGGATGAGATACCTGAAATGTTGCCAGACGAGTTAAGAAAGGAAGAAGACGAATTGCCATTCTTGAGGAAGTGGAAGGAAAAAATTCCGAAAAACATATTGATTGAAGGAAAACCATTCAACTTGAAAAATGAAATACGCCCAAAAAAGACTTAGCTACTAGTATTTCTTTTTCTTTTCTTTTTGTCTTGCACAATAGAGTTTTCCAGCGAATGAGCCTTTTGAAGCTCATTCATGTACCAAGCCCTATCATTAGCATAATAAATACCTGAAACGATTCCAAAGACTAAAAGCGCAAGTCCGCAGAGGGTTAAAAATAAGCCTAAAAGGGTGGTTGGGCTTGGCGAGGTTTGATAGGGAATAATGCCAAACCAGCTGAGCTTTTCCATTCCTGCCAAAAGCGTTTCCAGTACGCCGCCTACGAAGAATATGGCTCCTGCAATGAACATTTGATAGGCAAGAGTTTCATTATGCCTAGACTCTTCAGCCTTTTCATGCCAATATTCTTTCATTGACATAACTCTTTCACCTTCTGATTTGGACGCTGAATATGTAAAGTTTATGACACAACACTAAGAATTATAGGCATAGATTACCACTCACTTCGCCAGCATGTATAAACTTTTAAACCGACAAAAATAAAAGAAAAAGTCATGGGTATCGTTTACGCTTGCATAGCGCCACATGGAACAGAAATAATCCCTAAACTGGCTGGACCGTACTTACAAGCCTTCGCAAAAACAAGAGAGGGCATGGAAAAACTAGCACAAAAGATGAAGGAACACATGCCGGAAACGATTATTGTGGCAACGCCTCACGGGTTAAGATTAGACCACACAATTGGCATGGTCACATCGGAATATTCAGAAGGAACATTGAAAGCTCATGGAAAATCGGTTAGAACCCGTTTCCAATGCGACCGCCAACTTGCAAAGAAAATTCTGCAAGAAGCCAAAAAAGCTAAACTTCCAGTGATAGGCGCAAATTACGGCACTAACGAAGGACGAAACTCTTGCATGCCAATGGACTGGGGCACCCTCATACCCCTATGGTTTTTCGCAACGCCAAAAAAGGGAGAGAAAAAGCCGAAAATCATTATTGTAACGCCGTCAAGAGAGATTCCCATGTCGCAGCTGGTGGATTTCGGCAGAATTCTTGCCAAAACGGCTGAAAGCTCTGGAAAGAGAGTTGCCTTTGTGGCAAGTGCGGACCAAGGGCATGCTCATAGAGAAAATGGACCATATGGTTTTCATCCAGCATCGGCAAAGTTTGATGAAATGGTTATTCAAGCCATAAAAACAAATGATTTAGAATCGCTCCTGGGGTTAGATGAGAAGTTTGTTGAAGACGCTAAACCAGACAGCATATGGCAAATAGCAATCCTTGTTGGCGTTCTGAAGGAAATTAGAATGGAAGGAAGGTTTGTTTCCTATGAAGCCTCCACATATTATGGCATGTTGTGCGCAGATTTTGAGCCTCTGAAGTCTAAATCCTAAATAGATGGCGAAAAGGCTTCTGTGTGCAGCTTTGAAGCTCACTCATTTAACACGGTTATTTTTACGATTTTTTTAAGCCAAGGGACTGCCCCTATGTTTTCTGAAAGTTCTTGGTAGATTTCTTTTTCTATTTCTTCGTTGGGTTTTTCAAGGCTTTCGTCAACAAGTTCAATAACTATGAACGCCGTTTTTTCTTTCATCCCTTTTCTCTCCGTTTATTATGGAAGCCGTTTTGCAAGTTTTAAGGGATATTTCTTTGAAGAAATATTCCTTTGAAACGACTCATGGGCTAGAAAACGTTTCTAACAAGCCATTGAATTTTATCGTTTGCTCTTGTTATAGCTTCTATTGTTTCCTCGCCCTTCCTTGTCAAAGTATAGTTCTTCTCTTTCTTCCTTACTAGACCATTCTTTTCTAGGGAATAAAGAAAAAGGTAAACAGTTTTGGGATCTATGGGGATCTGGAATTCTCTACGAAGAAAATTCTTTAAGCCGCAACCTCTTATCGAACCAGCAGTTTTAAGCTTTTTTAAAACTAAAATGTCCATGAAGTTTTTGGCAAGTTTCTCCCGAAACTTTATCAGCGTATGCATTTCATGAAAAACATCGTTTTGATTTGGCGACGTTTGGGTTATTATTCCGATACGCCTAGCCATCTTCTTTTGTGTCTCCGTTTCTGAAGTCTAGAATCGCAATATTTAATAAATTTTTCCGTCGACACGTACAACACGACTACACATAAAACTGAAGTGCGTGCACGCACTGCAGGAGGACTGCGGTTCTAACTTGAGAATGAAAATGGATTTAAATTTATTCTATGGCTTGAAATCTGAATCCGAATTTCTATCAGTATAGGGAATCTGAAATTCTGAGGAAACGCCAAGTATGGAAACGAGCTTCACTATGTATGTTGTTCCTTTCTGGTATCTTCCTTCCAGAATTATGGTTGCCACGGCGTTGCGTGGGACATGTACGTGGGAATTAAGGTTATGGGGAACATCGTTTACATAACACAAAGCTATGGTTGTGCTGGTGTCGTAATTGTTTCTAACCGAAATTTTTAGGCAGGTGTCGTTTATGAAGGCGTCTGTTAAAGCCAATCTGCATATGGTTTCTTTCGAACTTTTTTCTTCTAAAGCTTTCCCAACTGGTTCAGCGACGAAATTGTATAAGAAAACGCTCACAGACACCGTTAAGAGGGTTAAAAGCAGCGTGCCGACTATTGGCGAAAGGGCACTTTCAGTTTTTCCCATGTACCTCACGTTTTGATGAAAGGGAAATTATGGTTAAAAACCGTTTTCGGCTATTCAGAATCCGAATATTTTCAATAAAGAAGAGGCTAAAACGTGGGTTTTTCAACAGTCGAGGTTTATTTTAGTTCTTTTATGACTTCTTCTGTGGTTTTTATTTCAGCTTTGTAAGCGAATTCAAGATATTTCAGTCCTTGTTCATGGTCTTCTTGGGTGAAGGCTTCAACTGCGTCTTTGGGCACAATTATTTTGTAGCCGCGGAAGAAGGCGTCTGCAGCCGTATGCCTAACGCAAATGTTTGTATGCAAACCCGTGAGGATTAATGTGTCTACGCCTTCGCCGTTGTAGAGGCTTCTCAACAGAGGGTCCAAGCCTGTTTCGAAGAAGCCGCTGTATGTTCGTTTCTCCACTATGAAGTCCTTTTCGGTAGGCTTCAATTCTGGAATTACTTCTGCACCCTTCGTGCCCTTAACTGCGTGTTTCCCCCATCGATGCACAACTTCGAAGTCCTGTTTTAAGTGGGCGTCATTGCTGTAGATGACGGGGACACCATGCTTTCGTGCTGCTTCAACAAGTTTTTGGATGTTTGGAATTATTTTTTTGGCTCTTTCACATTTCAAGTCGCCAGTGACGAAATCGTTAAGCATGTCAATTACTATTATGGCTTTGTTGTTTTTCTTCAACAGTCAATCAGCTCCTTTTGTTGATGTTTCTAATTCTTTTAGGAACTTTTCTACCTTTCGCTTTTACTGCTGTTTGAAGTCTGTTAGCTTTGTTTGCTTCTTTTGGGCTTCTATGAAACCAGAAATTTTTACTCCAGCCCTTCTAACCTCAAGCTTAGGCTCTTTTCCCAAAAGTTTTTCAAAAAGCTCTTTCACGGTTCCTTTGAGAATTTCCAGCTCGTTTATGGGAGTTTCAAATGTTTTTGTTTTGCTTTTAATGCTTAAGTCTTGCATTACTGCGACTGCGCTTACAGATTTGAAGTTTAACCCTTGCTCGGAAAGTCTATTGCGAATGTCCTCGCATAAGGGGTAAACTTGTTCTAAAATGGTAGCCAAGTCTCTGGTGTTCTGTTTTAACGTGACTATTCTGCTTGCTGATTCTGCTGGTCCTCTCTCCTGAACTGGAGACTCGTCGATTCCTTGGGCTGCTTGATGAAAATATAAGGCAAGGTTTTTCCCAAAAAAGCCAGTAAGCCTTTCCACGTCGTATTTGGCCAAGTCGCCAATTGTCTTTAT
>JAWCNH010000058.1:0-7240 GCA_038848765.1 Bathyarchaeia archaeon | reverse complement strand
CCAGAAACCATTTAAAAATTTCTTCGTCAGAGCCAGTTTTCAAATTTATTCCTAACATTTCAGAATACTTCTGCCCAAAACGTTCAACCAAAACCTTAACATTTTCTGGTTTCATAAAAGGCTTCACTCCTAACATAAAATTCATAGAGACAAGCATATAAAGAAATTTGCAGAGGCGCTTGCATAAGAACCATAGAATGGCAAAATGGAACAGTTGTCACAATAGACCAGACTAGGCTACCGCATCGCACTGTGCATTTGAAATTGAAAAGTTGTAGCGAAATTGCTGAAGCCATAAAAACCATGAAAGTGCGCGGCGCTCCCTTGCTAGGTGTGGCAGCAGCCTACGGCATCGCCCTTACAGCATACCATTCAAAGGCGAAGAATAGGGAGGAACTGTTGAAAGAGCTTGAGTCCTCAGCGGAAACCTTAAGGAAGACGAGACCGACGGCTGTGAACTTGTTTTGGGCAGTTGACAGAGTTTTGAAAAAGGCGTTTGAATTAAGAGGCGACAAAACAGAAATTGTGGAAGCGGTTGTGAAAGAGGCGGAGAAAATAGCAGAAGAGGATATAGAAGTTAACCGAAGGATTGGCGAAAATGGCTCAAAACTAATTAAGGGTGGAGACACCGTTCTCACTCACTGTAATGCTGGAAGCTTAGCCGCAGTAGAATATGGCACTGCGTTAAGCGTTATACGGGCTGCTTGGAAGCAAGATAAAAAAATTAGGGTAATCGCCACAGAAACGAGACCTCTGCTTCAAGGTGCAAGACTTACAACATACGAGTTGAAAAATGAAGGCATTCCAGTCACGCTTATTACGGATAGTATGGTCGGTTATGTTATGGAAAAAGGCTTGGTGCAGAAAGTCATAGTCGGAGCAGACAGAATCGTTCAAGACGCTGTTATCAACAAAATAGGCACATACAGCATTGCAGTATTAGCCCACGAACACAACATACCATTTTATGTGGCTGCTCCAAAATCAACCTTCGATTTAGCACATAGTTCAGGGCAAGTGATCATTGAGGAAAGAAACCCAAAAGAAGTTACACATTTTGGTTCAGAAAGAATTGCGCCCGAAGGAATCGAAGTTATGAACCCAGCCTTTGATGTGACGCCTCTAAAATATGTGAAAGCCATAATCTGCGAAACAGGAGTAATTTCGGCAGAAGACATAAAATGTAAAGCTAAGCCTTAAAATGGAAAATAGCCTTAATATGCTTGGAGGTTTTCTCTGAGTTGCAAAAACCACCAAAAGAAGAGACTGATTCAGAAGAGTTTGGTAAAATAAAAGCAACATTAACGCCAGAAGGCATTCTCGTCTCTTCTTCTAAGGATGTGGAAAACCTTTCTTCCCGCGGTTATGGTGTGCTTGAAAAGGAGAAGCTTAAGCTTGCCTCTTATGAAGCGCTGTTTTTGCTTAGCAAAGAAATTATTGAAGTGGAAGACGAGAAAACAAAAGAAAATGTTGGCTTCCAAAATCTTCTAAAGCACTTTCAATCTTCTGAGAACGAAAATGTTTGGGTAAAATATTTGATTTACCGTGACATAAGAAGCCGCGGATATGTTGCAAGAGAAGGTTTCGGTTTAGGCATAGATTTCCGAGTTTATGAACGTGGAGAATATGGGAAAGAAGCCGCCAAATATCTTCTTTTCGGGATTCAAGAGGGGAAACCAGTTTCCGTTGAAGAGTTGGCTAGAGCCCTAAAATATGCCCAACGCCTCAAAAAACAACTCATACTCGCAGTCATAAACCGAAGAGGCGAAATCGTTTATTACTCTCTTTCCCAACTAACCATGAAACAACCCATAAGCGAATAGAGGTAACCCTATGCCAGTTTTCCAAAGAGTCCGTGGAATGAGAGACTTTCTACATGAAGAATCAAAGACAATGAAATACATAGAAAAAGTAACCAGAGAATTAGCCTACCTGTACGGTTATGAAGAAGTTATAACTCCCATAGTTGAGTCTTACGAGTTGTTGGCTGCAAAGGCTGGAGAAGAAATTCGTCAACGTATGTATGTCTTCGAAGACTTGGGCGGAAGAAAAGTTGCCTTACGCCCAGAATTTACCGCTTCCATTGCAAGGCTGATAGCAACAACTCTCCGAAACAAGCCCAAGCCTTTACGCCTATACTGTTTCGGAAGCCTCTACCGCTACGACGAACCACAATATGGACGCTTTAGAGAATTCTGGCAATCAAACTACGAACTTGTCGGCTCAGCGAAACCCGAAGCCGACGCAGAAATCCTCATGTTAACAATAGACCTCATGGAACGCCTGGGCTTTAAAAATTACACATTCAAAATTGGGCATGTTGGAATACTTCGAGGAGTCCTCTCTCAAGAAGGGGTTAAAGAGGAACAACAGAACCGTCTCTTGCAACTAATTGACAAGAAACAATTAGACGACGCACTTAAAACTCTACAAGAATATAAGGCTTCTTCCAAATGCTTGAAAATTCTGGAGAAAATTTTCGAAACAAAAGGAAAGGACATCGCTAAAATTGTTAAAAAGGCTAAAGAAGCTGTAAAGGGTTATGAACAAGCAGAAAACAGCCTAGAGAACCTCCAACAAATCCTTGACTTGATAAAAGAAAATGAAACAAAATGCGAGTTTTACGTTGACATAGGATTCGCACGAGGACTTGAATATTACACGGGTTCAATTTATGAGGTGCTTGTTCCAGAACTGGAAATTTCAGTTGGCGGCGGCGGCCGATACGACAGGCTTGTTGAATTGTTCGGAGGCGAACCCACGCCAGCAGTAGGCATAGCGCATGGAATAGACCGTTTAATGTTAGCCATGGAAAAACAAAAAATAAAACCAAAAATTCAAGAAGAAGGGCGAGTTGCCATAATACCTATTAGCGAAGAGTTGAAAAAACAAGCACTCAAACTGTCACAAGAACTTAGAAACGCTGGAATACCAGTCGAAATGGAAGTAATGGGACGAACAGTCTCCAGAACTTTACAAGACGCCGACCGGAGAGGGATATCCCACGCCATCATAATCGGCCCAGAAGAATTTAAGACAGGGAAAGTCGTTTTACGGGACATGAAGAAAAGACAACAAAAAACTATTCCGCTCGAAACATTAAAAGAGCAACTTCACATGGAATGAGCGTCTCAAATTTTGAGCTTTCAATATCCCCTTGTCCGTTTCAAATGCAAAAGATGCGCAAAATGCTGCGGCGACACAGAAGAAAAACTTCGATTAATTCTTCTTTTAGAAATTGAAGCACAATGCATCTCAAAGAAAACAGAAAAACATGTTAACGAATTCGCCGAAAAAATCCAAGGCTACGAACCCTACGCTTACGTGATGAAAAAGACTCTAGACAGGAAATGCCTTTTTCTCAAAAACAATCTATGCTCCATCTATCCGCTGAGACCATTAATCTGCAGATTTTACCCCTTCCAACTGGAACCCCTCCAAAATAACACGTACAAATTCAGTTTCACCAGAGAGTGCCCAGGCATAGGAGAAGGCTACCAACTAAAGGAGAAATTCTTCAAAAGACTCTTTGAAATGTCGGCGCGGTTGATTGGAAACCATTAACGGTTCACTTCAAAGTATGCTAGAGTTAATAATTGTTTACAAAAGTATAGCCTAATCTTAAATACTTAGTCCACCGAAAAAGGGGTTTTGCGTAAAATCGAGGAGAAAAGGAAAATGTTCAAGAAAAAAGTGTTAACTGCCATAATCGTCGCTGCGTTCATAACAATGATGTTTGCTTCAGCTATGCCCTCCACAATCGCAGAAAATGGAACAACAAAAATTTCCGTAGAACCAACAAGCATAATAGACCCAACAATGGCGCCCGGAGCAACCTTCACCGTAAAAATAATGGTGACAGATGTCTCTCTTCTCTACACTTGGCAAATAAAACTATTCTTTAACCCAGCAGTCCTAGAATGCACAAGCGCAACTTATCCCTCAGACCATGTCTTCGCTGGACAACCAATCGTGCCTGTGCCACCCGTGATAGATAACGTTGCTGGTTTTGTGTTGCACGGTTGTTCACTTCTAGGCGCAGCTACACCTTTCACAGGCAGTGGACCATTATGCGAACTTGGATTCAAGGTGAAAGCTAGAGGCGAAAGCAACTTAAAATTCTCTGGTGTAGAAGATACATATCTATTAGCTGATAATATGGATACGATTCCTGCAGAGTTGGTGGATGGCTATTTCAACAATAAGATTGTTGAGTTGCAGCCGCCTGTAGCCCAGTTTGATTATTCTCCGAAGCCACCGAAAGTTGGCGATGTCATAGTCTTTGATGCTTCCGCAAGCTATGACCCTGATGGCACCATTATAAGCTATGACTGGGACTTTGGCGACGGCGCTACTGCAAGCGGCAAAATTGTCTCTCACAGCTATTCTTTTGAAGGCTCTTACAAGGTTGTCTTAACAGTTATCGACAATAGCGAGCTTTTGGACACTGAGGAAATAACGATAATTGTTCAGCCGGCGCCTCCGCCTCCACCGCCCCCGCCAATCACAGTTGGCATACAGGTGCAATGGGCGAACTGGAGCAACATGCCTCAATATCCATTTGGAGGGCAATACCACAACGGCGCCTACCCAGTTTGGAAGAACTTCACAATCATTAACGGCGGAACAGAAGACATAATATACATTGCTATTACATATCCCCAGGCCACTCCAGCTTTCAAGCCCTCAAGAGGAGAAATTCGAACATTTCCATACGAAACATGCTGGAAAATCACATTCAACTACGAAGATAGACTGATTGAATTCACTTCTACACAAGATTGCATTGTGCCCGGCGGATATGCTATTGTTTCATTAGAGTTCATTGAAGGTCCGACGCAAGAAGATTGCACTGTTGGGCATGAGTTCAAAATAACAGTAACTGAAAGAACCACTAAATTCCACGTGTTCTACTTGAAAGAATACATAGACAAGACGCCGCCGCAAGTTCAAATTACTTTCCCAGATGCTTCGACGCCTGGCGGAAGTGGCTATGCTTTCATAAAGAAAAAAGACGGCTACATATGGGTCTTAATGCCCAACTGCACGGACAAAAGGATAGGTTGGCTATGGATTAACGGAACGGCAAGCGACACTTGCTCTGGCATAAACAGGGTTGAAATTTGGATAAACGGCACATACATGGGCGACGCAACATTATCTGGGCCAGTAGGCTCCAAGAACGTTAAATGGTGGTGGTACACCGACCCCACAAAGAACCCGGCATTCTGGAAGACGCAGGCTTGGTATAATGTAACTGCTAGAGCATATGACAACTCAGTGAACAATGAACTTTATGCGAAAGGACGGGGCAAAATACCAAGAACAAATAATGCTGAAACGACTAAATGGTTCTTCTGGATTGGCACCGAAGGGCCTGTTGTGACGGTATGCATTGACCGTAAGCCTATTGATTGGGCTCCTGGGAATGGTCGCATTGATGTTTGGGGACAGACAGGTTTCTATCCAAACGATTACGTCGAAATTTGGCTTGAAAATGAGATTTACGGTGTAAAGAAGCTCTTAAAAACTGAAAAAACTGACAACTATGGACGATTCTACACAATTATCAACCACTTACCCGAAGTTCCACGTAAACCTACATGCGAAGACCACTGGATAATTAGGGCATACAGTCCTAAAGGAAACCTTGAAGGTTCAGATCGTTTCGCTATTATTCCATGGATAACTTATGAAGACACCTTCAGCCAAGACGATCCCAGAACGTGGCGAACAACAAAGGCTGGTTATGTTGGCGACACTATCATGGTTTATGGACACGGCTTCTTGCCATCAAGACAAAGCAAATGGGACCCATACAGCACAGTTTACGTCCGCATCGTCTACACTGATGTTGCGCCCCTGGAAAAGTGGGATTACAGAAGAGTATTCAACGGCACGAGTCAACTTGACTGGACTAATCTTGAATGGTATCCAAGGCTCAGCGAAAAAGTATTGGCTGAGGTCACAACTGACGCAAACGGCTATTGGAAAGCGCAAATAAAGATTCCGCAAAGCTATGGTGGACTCCACGCAATCTACGCCTACGAATACAAGATTGTTACAGACTTGGGTATGCCTGGACCGAAAACGCCTTACGTGCTTGTGAAGAGCGGTTGGCCACAATGCACCGGAGTTGACAAGGAAGAACAAGCTGTGATTTTCGATGTTTGGCCAACTATCCAAATTTCGCCATCCGGCGCCCTAGTCGGCCAATATGTCACCATAACTGGTGAAGGTCTTCCGTTGCCAAGACATTATAGGTTGCTGAAAAACGGTAAGCCAATTGTCGATAAGCGAGACTGGTGCCTAGTGCTAGACTTCGGCCCGTTCACTCAGTGGGTTTTTGAAAACAAGCGTATACGCAATAACGAATTCGACCAGTCTTGGGCTTTTGGACTGTGGTATCCATTCGCTTACTATTCGCCAGACCCAGCGACGCTCCTACAGCCTGAAAGCCTAGTCTGGCATGGAAAACTCTGCTCAGTGTTGTTTGACTATGAAACCGAAGAACCTCAAGTCCACTTTGGCTCCAAATTCCTTAAAGTTCCAATACTTACAAATCTCAACTACACGGTTAGGTTGTATTACTTTGACAAAAACGCTGGAGAATTCACCAACGACCACGGCGCAGAAACAACAATTCGTGTCTTGAAAGACCCATTAAACATAAACTTGGAAGTGGGTGCAACTCACTTCCCAGGAGAAAAAATAACAATATTAGCCAAAATTGACGTCGACGGCATATTGGAAGACGCTACGACGATTAACGTTAAACTGTATAAGGGCAGCACCTTCGTAGCAGAATTGCCCACCACACGCATAACTACTGGGCTTTACAGCGCAACCTACACCCTGCCAGGAGACGCTACGGGCGATTATTTCGTGGTGGCTACAGCGTCCAAAACCTATGATACAATTACGCTTCAAAGCTCAACAGCAACATCATTCGCAGTAAGTCCCTCCTTGGCGACTTTGTTAGGGACATTAGAAGAAATAAAAGGCGACGTTATCAAAGTGAAGACTGACGTAGGAGAAATCAAAGAACTAGACCTAAACATAATTAAACCCAAAGTAGAAAGCATTGAGGGCTCTGTTGCCACTTTAAACACTGCGATAGGACTTTTGAAGGCTAATGTAAGCGCAATCAACGCCAAAGTAATTGGCTTAAACGGTGAGTTAGACAACATAAAAGTCACCATCGACACCAAATTCGGAACAATCACCCAAGACCTTAACG
>JAWCNH010000057.1:0-7258 GCA_038848765.1 Bathyarchaeia archaeon | reverse complement strand
TAACATTCCTTGTGGGCAGCCAAGGCATTCCAGAACTCTCAATAATGGTGACTTTGGAAGCCCCAGCTTCGTATAACAAGCCTATAACAGCCTTCACAAACTTTGGGTCGCTTGAAGCCGGGAAAGGGTCGTCACTGTTAAAGTTTGGTTTTACAATAACCTTGTCTCCCCTAGAAATGACTTTGTTGAAACCGCCAATCAAATCCACAGCTTTTTCAACAGATTCCTTCAAGTTCGCCGACGCAACGACCTTGCTCACCAAAGCCTTCTCATCCTTTCTATAAACGTTCTTCTTGTTCAAAACTTGGTTCCCCAAACAAGTTTTGCCCAAAGCCCCTTAATATGTTATTCGAGTGCCCAGCAGACATGTCAAAATTGAGAATAATTCCGAAATAATGTTATAGAAGCAATTATAAATAAAGCTTAATTAAAGCATCAACCCAATAATGAAGTGAGAAACCCTTTAGAAGGAAGCGTCAAATGAACTTTCTCGAGCTCCTGCTCATAGAAAGTCTCAAAAACAAGAATCCACTCTTAGACTTGCAAGGCGTAGACAGAAGGGTTCTGCAAATCGCTAGTCAAGACCTCGTGAACTATTTGAAAGTTCTTTGGCGCCTGGTAGGAGAAAAAACAGCCGACTACGAATTGATAGACAAAGTGCACGAATGCTTCCAAGAAAACCCAAAAGAACTCGAAGAATTCGTCGACGTGTGGACTGGCATATGGCTGCGAAAATGGACGGAAAGAGTGAAACTACTCATCGGAAACGAGGAAAGCTCCACATGGGAAAAAACAAACAAACTTTTAAGCAATGCGGAGCCAGCTTGGATTAAGCTTAGAAACCGCAACCAAATCCAAGAAGTAATAATAGAATCCCTCATTAAGAACGGAGAAATCTGCGGAACCTCAATTCTGGCAGAAAACTTACTAAAAATGGAACTTGGCTCTTACAGTGGCAAAGAGGCATTTCCAAACGGCAATGAACAACTTCTAAACCTTGTAAACAACACTTTAAGAAAGGCTAGACAGTTGTCCCAAAGCAAAGGTCCATTAATCTTTGTCCGCATAGACAAGAAGTTTTTCCAACTCTAAACAACCGCATCTCGTCTTATCGTATTCTTTCTCGCTGAAGAGTTTTAGTTTGCCATGAATACTGCCGCATTGTAGTTGATTTGCCATAGCCACATGCTGCGCACTGCTTCTTTTTCACGTTGTAGGCTCTTCTGCCACATCTTCGGCAAGCAATGTGCAAGGTTTTTCTCGCCCGTTTTCCGAAGGACGCTGTTCCTTTGCCCAAAATTTTCACCTTGGCGGCGGCGAAATTATTATGACATTGTCGCCCCTAACTATTATTACGCCTAGTTTTTTCACGTTCTCAGAGTTTGTTGTGTCTTCCGTATCTTCCAAAACAAGATTCAAATGCTGGTCAAATCCCTTCAGCCTTCCACGAAGACTTTTCCCACCTTTCAGACGAACAAGCACAATTTTTCCAAGGCTTTCTTCCAGAACTTGGGTCGTCATTTCGCTCATAGACTATCCCTTAATATTTATTGTCTCTTGCCCTTTTATAGGTTTAAGCATGATAATTTAAAGCTATCTGAAACGGCTGGCTCCTCAAATGTCAAAAAAGGCTCGCAGACACAATTTAAGAGAGAAAGAAGTAAAACAACTTTTAGCTGAAGCCACAAAACAAGCAAGAATGGACCTGCAAACCATTTTCGGACCTAAACCAAACATCGAAGTTCTAGAAGAAGCTGAAACAAAAATTTTCATTTTCAATGGAAAACCCGTTTTAGCAGGCATAGGAAACATTCTTTTTCCAACCTTACTTTTTAACGAAGCCTTAGAATTTCTTCCCAAAGTTGTCGTTGACATGGGCGCAGTCCCACACGTTTGCAATGGCGCAGACGTGATGGCGCCTGGAATTGTTAGGGTTGAAGGAAGCTTCAGCAAAGACAACATCGTACTAATCACAGATGTTCAACATGGAAAACCGATAGCCGTTGGCACAGCTCTTCTCGACTCCAAAGACATGAAGAACATAACGCATGGAAAAGCCGTGAAAAACATTCATCACATAGGAGATAAACTCTGGAACAAACTAAAGAAAATCTAAAACCAGAGCAGTCAACGACAAAATGCCCTAAACTCCACATATAAACCCTTGAGTATCAAAAGAAAATTTTACGCCTACTCAAATTAGCAAGCGTCTTTTGACCAGTCAAAATGATTTTCTTTCGACATGTCAAATCAGCAGTAGGCTTCGCCATTGTTGCTTAACAAAGAAAATTTTCGGGCGTTGAACAAATGAGCAAGGGTTTTAGTGGATGGACTTCATTATTCTTGCCCACAATTCTTCGTTGCAGACACATCCTATGTCTGGTTCGTTTACGTTTCCGTTGAAATAGCTGTAAGACCTTGCTCGGCATCCTCCGCAGATGTATTTGTCTTTGCAGTTTCCGCATCCCACAATTTGGTTGCCCATCTTGTACGTGCTTAGTTTTTCTCGGGTTCTCAATTGCCATAGAAGCTCATTGGTGTTCCAGATTTCTTCTATGTCGTCTTTTAAGATGTTGCCTATGACCGTGTTTTTGTTTGTTGCGAAGAATACGCATGGTTTTATGTCTCCGTTTGGTTCGAGGCAAATGTATAGGCGTCCAGCTCCACATCCGCCTAGAAAATTTGCCACGTTTTCTACACCTTTCATAGCTGCATAATGCGCTGAAACCGTAAAGTTTTCTCCTTTTTGTTGTGAAAGCCTCTTTACGACGCTGGCGAATTGGGGACATGTGCTGAAAATCTGGTCAACCTTTGTCTTGCTTTCGCCCAGTTTTTCTTCTTCCATTTTAGACTGCACATAACGTTCCACAATTTTTTTACCCATGATTTCAAGTATGTTAAGCCTCTCTTTTGGGCTTAAGTCAAGCTCCACAAAAGCCTTCGCTCTGCCAGTTGGAATGTAATTGAAATGCATAAATCTGACGCCTAACTCTTCAGCTAACCCTATTATTTTTTCCACTTCGTTTAGGTTTTCTTTCTGTATAACCGTGGCGATGCAAGTGTCCAAGCCTCCTTCCACGGAGTTTCTTATCCCCTTCAATGTTTTTTCGAAGCAGCCAGGAACACGCCGAAAGGCTTCGTGCACTTCTTTTGTTGCTCCGTCTAGGCTTATTTCTGCATAGTCTATGCCCACGTCTTTCAGCCTTTTCACGTTGTCTTTGGTTAGCAACGTCCCATTCGTAGCAATGCTTAGGTAAGGTATCTTCTTTTTTGCGTAAGCAGCAACATCGAAGAAGTCTTTCCTTACAAGTGGTTCGCCGCCAGAAAAGGAAAGCGCTGGGATTCCTATGGAAGCTATGCTGGAAAGCTCGTCGATGGCTGCGTAAGCTTCTTCTGTTGAAAGTTCTGGGCGATGCGAACCAGCGTCTTCGTAGCAGTGTTTACATTTTAGGTTGCAGGAATACGTGAAATTCCAAACAACCTCAAACGGTCCAGCCGGCGTGAAGGGAATGCGTACGCCATATTTTTCGATTCCTTTCATCATGAGGGCGAAGCCCTTCAGCCATGCTTCGCCATATTCTGGATTTAGAAAACGGTCACGCATGAACTTTTTATCGGCACGCATTATTTTGCTGCCGAATTCAAGGAAAGGTTTAGCTATTCGATGATTAAGCCGAGCACAATCGGCGCAGAGTTGCACGTTTCCGCCTAAAAAATCTTTCAAAGAATTTATTAACAAGTTTCCGTCTTTTGCGCAGTTCACGTCAAACTTGCCTATTATAACCTTGAGAAACGGGTTTACCACGGTGGACAATAGAACATTTTCTACGGATTCTTTCTGCATTTCAGCTCACTACGGCAACAATTTTCTATGGTTAGCGGAATTAAAATATATCCCTTTTGAAAGCTTTCAACAAAACAGTTTATAACGGCGTTGCGCTAATGAATAGAAACTGCCCATTGTATTGTGAAGGGATTCACCATGCCTATCCGACAACCCATTGTTTCTGTTCTTGGGCATGTGGACACTGGAAAAACTTTGCTTTTAGACAAAATCAGAAAAACAAGCGTCCAAGCAAGGGAAATAGGAGGCATGACTCAACATATCGGCGCAAGCTTCTTTCCCGTGGAAACGTTAAAAGAAATATGTGGACCTTTACTTAACAAGTTTAAAGGCAAAATAACCATTCCAGGCTTGCTTGTTATTGACACACCTGGACATGAGGCCTTCGCCAACTTAAGGAAGAGGGGAGGCGCAGTTGCTGACATTGCCATTCTTGTGATTGATGTTTTGAAAGGGTTTGAAGCCCAAACCTATGAGTCACTAAACATTCTGAGAGACAGAAAAACACCCTTTCTAGTTGCAGCTAACAAGATTGACCGCATAGCTGGATGGCAGTCCAAACCAGACACTTCTTTCCTTGAATCTTACGGAGTGCAAGACCCTTATGTCCGTCAAGACTTGGATGAACGGCTTTACGCAATAATTGGAATATTCTCCAGAGAAGGCTTGAAGGCGGATAGGTTTGACAGAATCACCGACTTTACACGAACAATAGCAATCGTTCCCACAAGCGCAAAAACAGGTGAAGGCATACCAGAACTCGTAGCCGTGCTAGTCGGTTTGGCGCAACAATATTTGCAACCACAGTTGCAAGTAACCGAAGGAGCGGCAAAAGGAACAGTTTTAGAAGTTAAAGAGGAGCCCGGCTTAGGAGTTACAGTGAACGCCATTATTTACGATGGGATTCTCCAAAAAGGAGCTACAATTGTCATCGGCGGAAAAGAAAGGCCTATCGTAACAAAAGTTCGCGCTCTTTTGTTGCCCAAACCTCTTGATGAAATAAGAGACCCGCGGGACAAGTTTTCTTCTGTGGACATGGTTTCCGCTGCTGCTGGAGTGAAAATTGCTGCGCCTGAGCTTGATAATGCCTTGGCGGGCGCTCCATTGTATGTTGTTCCTTCAGAGGCACAGATTGACGAATATGTTAGGCTCGTGGCTGAAGAAGTTGAGAAAGTTAGAATTGCCACAGACGTTTACGGCGTTATCCTCAAAACTGATGCTTTAGGCTCTTTAGAGGCTATTGCAGGCATTCTGAAACGGGAGAACGTGCCGATTCGTTTGGCAGACGTAGGCGACGTTTCCAAAAGAGAAGTAACAGAAGCAGCGGTTGTAAAAGAACGTGAACCATTTTACGGAGTAATCTTAGCTTTCAACGTAAAAATCTTGCCAGACGCCGAAGAAGAAGCAAAAGACAGGGGCGTAAAAATCTTTCAACACAAGGTTATCTACCATCTAATTGACGAATATATCGAGTGGATGAAAGCGGAACAAGAGGCACAGTTGCGGAAACAATTCGACAAAATCATTCTGCCAGGAAAAGTGAAGCTTCTCCCAGGCTATGTTTTTAGAAGAGCCAAACCAGCCATAGTCGGCGTTGAAGTCTTAGCTGGACAAATAAAGCCAAAATACGAACTCATGCGAGAAGACGGAACAGAAGTGGGCGAAATCATGCAAATTCAAGATAAAGGAGAAGCCATTTCAGAAGCAAAGGCTGGAATGCAAGTTGCAATATCCCTTGCGAAACCAGTTGTGGGACGCCACATCCATGAAAAAGACGTCTTATACGTGAAAGTGCCAGAAACCCACGCAAAACTTTTGCTAACCGTTTTCCAAGATAAATTGGGAATGGACGAGTTGAATGCGTTAAATGAGTATGTGGAAATTATGCGTCGAAAAATACCGTTTTGGGCGTCGGCTTAAAAGCTAAAGTAGACATTTCATCATGTCTGGGCAGAGCATGCATTCCTCTGGAATAGCGGTGTTCTTTGGGCGTTTCTTCAAATATCCGAAACTGTAGGGGCAAGTTGGCTTCGGAATCTCTATTTCCTTCGGAACTTCAATTTTCAAAGTAGGCCTTTCCTTTTCTGGTTTGTTATCTTTCTTCGCAACTGTGGAAAGCTTGGGTTTTGTGTCAAGTGGTTTTTCTTCAACAACTTCGCCTTCAATTTCCTCTTCTTCTAGTCTTGAGAGGCAGAAGGGACATGCTGGATAGGTTTCGTTTGGATTCAATGATAAATTTGTGGCTGTAAGCGGCTCGGTGAAGGTTCTGCCACAGTCAGGGTTTGGGCAAACAATCTCTTGCAGTGTAGAGTTTCTTTTCATTTTGAGGATAGAAGACGCCTCCTTATGTATAGGGGCTTATGAGAGAGCCAAGTATATAGATTTGATGAAGCCAAACTAAATATTCAGAATAAAGATTGCTCCCAGCATAAACATTTATAATAGCGTTTAATATTTTCAATTTTGAGCTTGAACATCACATGAGCCAAGAGCCAACCATGCAAAAACTAATGATTGACAAACCATCAGACTTTAGATTTCATGCAGCCTACCTCGTATATTCCGACGCATGGGACAAAGCGACAACAAACGAAGCCAAAGCAAAACTAAACGAAATCATCACGGCGCTTTCCAAAAACGAAATAGAATACCAAGATTTTTATAGAGAAATAAGCCGATACAGAGTGGAATTCAACCCAGAACATTTTAACGGTCAAAGAGAAGGAAGAATAGTGACAAAAAGCAAGAGAGACTGGCGGAAAGAAGAAGCTAGGCAAGCAAGAAACGCAAGATACAGAAAATAGAAACTTACATGTATTCTGATTGAGGTTAGCTTTTGTTTATAAATGAATTAGGTTAATAGAAAATAAAATATAGAAGAATTTTCTATATCTTATTTTTTGGCAGTCTAACGATTTATGAGCGGAGAAATGTATGAGTGAAGCGGATTCCCTCTTTGATTTAAAATTGTTGAGCGAGAGGAGGAGTTCTGTAAAGGTGATGGTAGATATCTTAGAAATAGCGTTGAAGGGAGCAGCTAAAACTGAGATCGTGTATAGGGCTAATTTGAATTTTAAGCATGTGCAGAAGTATTTGGATTTTCTCGTCAAAAAGGGTTTGTTGTCTGTTTCCTCTAATAAGAGGCGGAAATATTTGACGACTGAAAAGGGTAAGGAGTTTGTGAAACGTTATAGGGAAACTCTTGAGTTAATTTCATAATTCCTCTTCTAGATGTACTAGAAGCTTCCTAACGTCTGGAGAAATGCGTATTTTAAAGTTTTCATGTTGAATAAAGTTGAATTCTCGGAATAGCTGAATTATTTTATCTACTTTTTGAGGACTGATTTGAAGAGCGAGAGCAATTTCGGCGGTGTCATGCCACTTTCCGTCTAAAATAAGACGGAGTATGTTATC
>JAWCNH010000056.1:0-7286 GCA_038848765.1 Bathyarchaeia archaeon | reverse complement strand
AACTCATTCGCTTTCAGCCATACATACGGGGCAGGAAGGTCATCATCTTGATTTTGAATCAAAAGCCTTCCATGTGGGAATGCTGGACCATGTTGGCATGGAAATCGCCGACATCGCCCAAATCGCTGCGTATAACTATCCAAAAGCTGACCCAGAAGCGCCGCTTGTGGATTTAGGTTATGGGACAATTAACGTAGAAAAACCCGTCATTCTATGTATTGGGCATAATGTTGTTCCTTCTGTTGGAATTATTGATTATATTAAAAACAACGGATTTAGTGGCGAAATTGAGGTCTGCGGGCTTTGCTGCACTGCGCATGACATGAGCCGTTACTATGATAGAGCCAAGATAATTGGTCCAATATCATGGCAGCTACGCTTTATTCGCAGCGGAGTTCCAGACGTGATAGTTTTAGATGAGCAATGTGTTAGGACAGATTGCCTAGACGAAGCCCAAAAGATTAAGGCTCCGGTGATTGTTGCAAGCGAAAAAAATTGTATGGGACTAAAAGACAGAACGCATGATTCGGTGGACAAAATTGTTGAGGACTTGGTGAATGGAAAGGTTCCCGGAGTGCTTATACTTAATCCAGAAAAAGTCGGCGAAGTGGCTGTTAAAGTAGCCTTAAAAGTTACGCCTTTGCGCAAAAAGTTTAAGGCGATTCCAGACGTGAACGAAGTTATAGCCAAAGCGAAAGAGTGCACTCAATGTAATAGATGCCAAAGGGCTTGTCCACAGAATCTGGAAATCCCACCAGCCATAAAGGCGGCAGCGAATGGCAACTTGACGCTTCTAGCTGAGCTTTACGAATTCTGCGTGGGCTGCGGAAGATGCGAACATGCATGCCCCAATGGAACACCAGTCCACTCTTTCATTGTTAAGGCTGGAGAGAAACAGCTGAAAGAAGAAAGCTACAAGATTAGGGCTGGAAGAGGCGCCATACAAGACGTGGAAATCAGAAACGTGGGAAGCCCAATTGTTTTAGGCGAAATCCCAGGCGTAGTTGCTTTCGTCGGTTGCTCCAACTATCCTAAAGGCGGAAAAGAACTTGCAGACATGGTTACAGAATTCGCAAACAGACGCTACATAGTTGTAACTTCAGGCTGTTCAGCCATGACAGCAGCCATGTACAAAAACGAAGAGGGAAAATCTCCATACGAAATCTTTCCGGGAAGTTTCGATGCAGGTTGCTTAGTAAACGTCGGCTCATGTGTTTCAAACGCTCACATTACTGGTGCAGCCATAAAAATTGCAAGTATATTTGCCAAAAGAAACTTGAGAGCCAACTATGAAGAAATAGCGGATTATATTCTTAATCGTGTAGGCGCTGTCGGCGTCGCTTGGGGCGCCTATTCCCAGAAGGCTGCTTCCATAGCTAGCGGATGCTGGCGTTTGGGCATTCCTGTAATTGTTGGTCCACATGGCATCAAATACAGGCGTATGCTTCTTGGAAGGGCTGACAAAGAGGAAGACTGGTATGTTTACAATGCTAGGACTGGAGAAAAAGTGTATGTTGGACCATCGCCGGAACATCTGTTTTATGCAGCTGAGACTAAGGAAGAAGCCATGGTTATGATAGCCAAACTTTGCATGAGACCGAATGACACCACTAAGGGAAGGGCAATTAAACTTACACATTATATTGACTTGCACAAGCGCCTCTACGGCACCTTGCCCGAAGATATTCATTTGTATGTAAGGACTTTGTTGGATGTTCCGATAACCATGAAAGACGAGATCATGAAAATCTTGGAAGAGAAGAAATGGAAAGAAACAACGATTCCAGACCCTACTCTTCTGCCAAGATTAATACGTAAAAAGAAGGAGGAGTAATGCATGGCTGCAGCTGAACCTTGGCAAACAGCGGAGATCGCTGGACCGAAAAAGGCTATGGTTATCACAAAGCCTGAAGTTGTTGTTTCTATGATAAAAACGGCGAAACGTCCAATCCTAATTGTTGGTTCAGAATCCTTGAACATAAAGTGTTCCAGTGAAGAGAATTTTATGGACTATGTGATTCATTTGGCAAAGATAGTAAATATTCCGGTGGTGGCTACTGCCCACATTGTCGGCGAGTTTGTGAAGAAAGGTTTTAAGCCTTCTGCTTGGATGCCTCTTGTGGACATTGCAAACAGGCTTCAAGATTCTGAGTGGAAGGGACTGGACGGTAATGGGCAATATGACCTAGCAGTTTTCGCAGGTTTCCCATACTACATGGAGTGGGTTGTATTAAACAACCTTAAACATTTTGCGCCAAACCTTAAAACCATAACCTTAGATAGATACTACCAGCCCAACGCAAGCTGGTCTTTCCCGAACCTTTCAGTAGATAATTGGTCTCAAAATCTTCAAGCCATAATAGAAAAGTTAGGAGGAAAATGAAATGTCCATGTTCCAAGACATACCTGTGGACGTAGGCGTCATCTATGAAGGAGAAAGAATACGAAGACAAGACATGCAAGTGGAGCTTGGCGGTCCAAACAACGAGGCAAAATTTGAATTAGCGAGAGTGAGAAGCCTAAACGAAGTTGAGGACGGAAAAATAACAATAATTGGAAAAGACATAAAAGACATGGAGCCTGGAAGCAGCCATCCGTTTGGCATTTTAATTGAAGTTGCTGGGCAGCAGTTGGAGCCCGAACTTGAAGGCGTCATTGAACGTCGCATCCACGAATACTGCAACTTCATCGAAGGCTTCATGCACCTCAACCAGCGATACGACATTTGGCTAAGGCTAAGTAAGAAATCCTTCCAAAAAGGACTAAACTCCTTCCAATACATTGGCAAAGTTTTGCAAAGACTCTTCAAAAGCGAGCTCCCCATTGTCGAAAAAATACAGATAACCTTCATCACAGAACCCGAAAAAGTTCGGGAACTTTGGAAAGAAGCACTTAAAATTTATGAAGCCCGTGATGCAAGGGCGAGAGGGCTTAAGGACGACGAAGTAGACAAGTTTTACGGTTGCACTCTATGCCAATCCTTCGCTCCAACACATGTATGCGTGATTACGCCTCAACGGTATTCCAACTGTGGCTCAATCAGCTGGTTTGACGGGCGAGCTTCAGCTCGTGTCGACCCGAAAGGACCAGTATTTGAAATCGACAAGGGCGAGGTGCTTGACTCAGTTAAAGGCGAATACTCAGGCGTCAATGATGTAGTGAAGAAAAAATCTTTGGGTGAAGTTACTCGTGTATGGCTTTACACAGCCTTCGGTTATCCACATACGTCTTGTGGCTGTTTTGAAGCAGTTGCCTTTTACGTTCCAGAAGTTGACGGCTTCGGAATCGTTCACAGAGGCTATAGAGACGTAACGGTAAACGGCTTACCCTTCTCGACACTGGCAGATTCAACGGCTGGCGGTCGCCAAATCGACGGTTTCCACGGATTATCCATCGAATATATGCGGTCGCAAAAGTTTTTGCAAGCCGATGGTGGATGGAACCGTGTTGTTTGGATGCCCCAAGCAGTCAAAGAACGTGTTAAAGATTTCATTCCCAAAGAATTAGTCGACAAAATCGCCACGGAAAACGACGCCAAAACCATTGACGAACTTAAAACTTTTCTCAAAGAGAAGGCTCATCCAGTGGTAGAAAAATGGAAGGAAATGCCTGCGGAGGCTGTAGTGGAAGCTGTGCCCACAGAAGAGGCGCCAGCTATGCCAGTAGCCACGGTTCCAACATTACCAATCACAGCAGGCGGATACAAGATTATCCTGAAGGATGCAAAAATCTATGCAAAAAAACTCATCATAAGAGTAGAAAAAACCGAGAAGAGTGAAAAACATGGCTGAAAAGAAAAAACAAAAGGAAGAAAATCCTTTAGGACAAATAAGCCAAGACCTTCTCGACCTCCTCTCAAAATTCCAAGAAATTGAACTTGAAGACGTTGAAATGGAACTCGGCGAACTCGAATTTTGGCTACAACCAGGCGCCGCAGTAGCTGCGCCCATGCCCAAACTTGTTCCACCAGTTAAAGCCAAGCCCACAAGCATCATCCAAGTAGACTTTATCCCGCCAGTCGAAAGCTATCCTGGACAAATCGTGGAAGTCAAGCTTGGAGCCACGAAAAGTGAAGGAGGAACTCGTGGAAAAACCATAACAATAGGCGGAGAAAAATCGCCTCCTTTCTATTCCTTTGAAAACCCAACCCCCCACCGACCAGTGGTTTCTTTGGATGTCTTCGACATGAAAATTCCATTAGCAAAGGCTGTGAAAATGCATGTTGAAGAAGTTTTGGAAGACCCAGCGGCATGGGCTAAACTTGCCGTTGAAAAATTTGACGCAGACATGATTACTCTCCACTTGATAAGCATCGACCCACTCCTCAAAAACACACCACCGCAAGAAGCTGTGAAAACGGTTGAGAATGTCCTTCAAGCAGTAGACGTGCCCCTTATCATAGGCGGTTGCGGAGACCCCAAAAAAGACTTGGAAGTTTTTGAAAAAGTTGCAGAAGCAGCCAAAGGTGAACGATTACTTCTCAGCTCTGTAACACAGGATATGGACATTGAACGAGCAGCAAAAATCGCCAAAGAAAACGGACATATTGTTTTGGCTTTTACACCAATGGACTTGAACTTGGCAAGACAGCTGAACCGCAAACTTTACGAATTTTTGCCAAGAGAACAAATCATAATGGACACAACGACTGCAGCATTAGGCTACGGACTTGACTATGCATTCACAATCATGGAAAGAGCCAGACTGGCAGGCTTAATGGGCGACCCAGAACTGCAACATCCCATGTCCTCTGGAACAACAAACGCTTGGGCTGCAAGAGAAGCATGGATGAAGATGGACCCAGAATGGGGTCCAAGAGAGCTTAGAGGGCCAATATGGGAAACAGTCACAGCCCTAACCCTTCTTTTGGCTGGAGTAGATTTATTCATGATGATGCATCCCGCCGCCGTTAAAACGCTGAAAAACGTCATCAACGAGTTGACAAACGGAAGCTCTGGAAACCCAGAAAAAATCGCAAACTGGGTAACATTCAAGACTTAAAGGAGGAAGCGAATCAAATGACCGAAAGAGAGACAAAAAAGGGCGGTTTTAAAGAGTTAAGCCCAATAGATGTTTACATGCTTCTTCCGAAAACCAACTGCAAAGAATGCGGCGAAGAAAACTGCATGGCTTTCGCCGCAAAAATTGTAAACAGAGAAGTCACCCTTGAACTTTGCAAGCCCCTTTTAAAGAAGGAACATGAAAAACAATACAAAGAACTTTCTGAAATGCTCAAGCCCCCCATCAAAGAAGTCACAATCGGCGTCGGCGACCACGCCATAAAAGTCGGCGGCAAACTTGTCATGTACCGCCATGAATTTGCCTATTTCAACCCAACAGCCATAGCCATCGATGTCACAGACGAAATGCCAGAAGAAGAAGTTTTGGCTAGAATTAAGAAAACAGAAAACTTCAAGTTTGAATACATCGGGCAAATTTTAAGGCTAAACATGATTGCAATACGCTCCACTTCTGGCAACCCAGAAAAATTCAAGGCGACCGTGAAAAAAGCCGTTGAGTCTACTAAACTGCCCTTAATTCTCTGCTCTTTCGACCCAGAAATTATGAAGGCAGGCTTAACAATCGCATCGAAAACGCACCCACTTATTTACGCTGCCACTAAAGACAATTGGAAGGAAATGGCTGAACTCTCACTTACATATGACTGCCCTCTCGCCGTTTTCGTGCCAAACGATCTGAGGCTATTGAGGTCTTTGACAAAGACTTTACTGGAATACGGCGTAAAAGATTTGGTGCTTGACCCTGGAACGTTTGTGGGCGAAGGATTGGCTGACACGATTGACAATTTCACCATGATTCGAAGAGCAGCCACAAAGAAAGGAGACGAGCTCTTCGGTTTTCCGTTAATAGGCACACCTATAGTGGCTTGGCTAGAGAAAGAAAAAGTTTCAGAAGACTTGGCGAAATGGAACGAAGCCTACACGGCGTCCATGCTTATTACCCGTTACGCCGACCTACTCATTTTCCATAGCATAGACGGCTGGGTGCTCCTGCCAAACGTGGTTCTAAGACAGAACATTTACACTGACCCAAGAAAACCTGTGGCTGTCGAGCCAGGGCTGAAAATCTTTGGCAAACCAGACGAAAACTCGCCAGTCATGATGACCACAAACTTCGCCCTCACCTATTACACAGTGGCGTCAGACATAGAATCTGCAGGCATAAACTGCTACTTGATAGTTGTGGATACAGAAGGCATAGCCGTAGACAGTGCAGTGGCGGGAAGAAAACTCACAGCAGAAAAGGTTGCAGAAGCCATAAAAACAGTCAAAGTAGAAGAAAAAGTTAAACACAGAAAACTAATCATACCAGGAAAAGCGGCAAGACTAAGCGGCGAAATCGAAGAATTAAGCGGCTGGCAAGTCATGGTTGGACCAAGAGACTCTTCAGACATACCAAAATTCCTACAAGAAAAATGGACATAAAAACAATTTTATTCTGACGGTTTAGCAACACATTCAAAAGTCAACGTATCAATATATCTTTGACCATTTATCTCCACATTCGCATACACAATCCACGTTCCAATCCAATCAGACGCGTATTCTGGATATTTTGTGACGTTTAGTGTTGTGAAAGAGGTAGTTGCAATACCTGACTCATTGGTAGAACTAGAACTCGGATGAACTATTGCCCCTTTAGGGTTTACTACAGCAAAAGACACAAAATAATTTTTCAAGGGGCCTCCTGTAGCATTCGTTACCATCGCAAAAATATAAACAGTTTCGCCGCTTTCATAGGCAAGGCTTGGTCTACGCAATCCTTTACCACCTCGGTCAGTGTACACATCGATACCTAACGTGGGTATGGTTTGAGGCAGCATTACTTCAAAGGTAATAATGTCAAAGCCTACATTTTCTAGGATTCCTTTAATGCTCCAATTCCCAATGATAATTTCGAATGGTTTAGACTGCATGTTTTCCAAGATTATAGCACAATTGCCATAAGCGTCTGTAATTTTCTCTTCTTTATATGTGATGTTTTGGTATTTGTTTGGTGGGCCATTTACATAAAACTTTACTGGCATATTTTCTATGGGTAAGTGAATATTGGCGTCTATTACATTAGCATATATAGTTATGGTCTCATTGTAGAAAAAAGCGTTGCTAGAAACGTTGTGTCCTTTTCCTCCCTTGTTCGTGTAAATGTCTAGTGATGGTAAGGCTTTAACTTCGAATGTCAGAGAGTCTCTGACTATTTCCTCACCGATTCTCGCCTCAGCATTTACGTTCCAGACATCAACAAGAGTTTTTAATGCTGGCTGA
>JAWCNH010000055.1:0-7307 GCA_038848765.1 Bathyarchaeia archaeon | reverse complement strand
CCTATCTAGTTCTCTTCGTGACATTTTTTTGGGGTCGCAGCATACGCCTCCTTTCGCGCCGCCGTAGGGAAGGTCTGCTACTAAGCATTTCATTGTCATGTCGAAGGCTAGGGCTGTTATTACGTCCAAGTCTACGTCTGGAGCATATCTTATGCCGCCTTTGGTAGGTTCGTAGAGTCTGCAATGTTGAACTCTGTAGCCAGTAAACATTTCAATTGTTCCGTCGTCCATGCAAACTGGGAACTTTACAATTAACTGTCTATATGGTTGCTCTAGGAACTTTATTATTCCCTTTTCTACTGGTCTTATTTCGGCGTTTATGAATTGAACTGCTTTTTCGAATTCAAGTTTTGTTCTTTTTAGGAAGTCTAATTCTTCTTTGATTTCGTACACCGCGCGGTGGGCTACTTTGGCTTTCATCAAAGTAGGTCACCGCCTGCTTATTGTTTTTATGGCTTTGAAGCTAAGTGGGACGTTTTCTGGGATTTCTTCGGAAAAGTTTATTTCATAAACGTCTTGTGAGCCGCATTGTTGACATTGTCTTGGTCGAAATCTGCATGTTTGGCAGTTTTCTGATTCTAAGCCGATTCGGAGATAGAGGTCTTCGTTTCCATTTCTTCGCCCTATGACTAGCCCCACTAGCTCTGTCCATGTGGTTCCGCACTTTGCACAAGCATATCTTTTCTTGGTTAATTCTTCTGTGAAGTTTCCGTTTTCGATTTCTCGTAGAATTTTTCTAATTTCCATATTGATTCCTCAAACAATTTAAGTGTTAAACGTGATATTTATAGGTTTTGTTCGATTTTATACCTCCTTATCGGACATTTTAAGAAAAATTTTGTTATAAACATAAAATGTAAGACATTAACGAGCAGAATGTGGTTTAAACTAGACATTATAAGATTTTATAGAAAAATTAATATAATTTAAAAGCTAAATGCGTATTTCCAGACGTGAAAGCTATGCCCTACAAATTGAAGATAGATGAAATAGACCTAAACATCATCAGAGCCTTGCAAAAAGATGCTCGAGTCAATTTTGCAGACATAGCCAAAAAATGCGGTGTCTCTGTTGACACCATAAGCAAACGTTTCAGGAAAATGAAGAGGGCGGGGATTTTCAAGGGAACAACATTGCTGTTAAACCCTAAAAGCTTCGGGTATGAATGCATTGCCAGTTTAGGAATAGATGTTGACTATCCCCATGTTAAGGAAGTGGTTGAATTCGTCAGAAGCATTCCAGACATCGTCTTTTGCACAGCCTCCATGGGTAGGCATGACTTATTTGCCATAGCCGTTCTAAAAAATGTGGGCAGGCTGGGACAAGTGAGAGAATCCATAAAGGGTCATCCACGAGTCAAAGAAGTGACGGCAAGCATATGGGTTGACGAAATTCTTCTTTGCCCAGAAAACTTTGAATTTGAACCATTCAAAAGAAGTGGATAAGCATGGATGAAATAGACTTGGCTATTATAAACAAGCTAACGAAAGATGCTCGTATGTCTTTTAGGAAAATCGCCAAAGAACTCGGCGTTTCCCCAGACACTGTGATAAACAGGTATAACGCATTATTGGAAAAAGGTGTTATCCGAGGCTCAACCGTGGTGATTAATCCAAAGAAAATTGGGTATCAAGCCATGGCTGCCTTCATGATTGACACGGTGCCTACTCACATTTTGGCAAACGAACCAGCACAGACGGATTCTTCACAGATTCTTGAAAGAATAATTCAAATGCGAAACATTATTGTGGCTACAAAATGCGTTGGAGACTACGATTTATTAGCCATCGGCGTCGCCAAGGATTTCGAACATTTAATCGCCATAGGAAACGACATAGCCAAAATCCCAGGCGTCAGCGATTTACAAGTGTCTTTCTGGGTTGAATGGGGCGAATTATGCCCAAAATACTTCATAGTGTAGAGAAACAAAGCCCCGGGCGGGGTTTGAACCCGCGACCAACAGCTTACGAGGCTGTCGCTCTACCGGGCTGAGCCACCGGGGCACACATTCAAAGAGAATTGTTGAGGCACACGTTTTTAAGACATTCGCACATCATAAGGTATGAGGCTACAAAATGACTTTTGTGGAAGAGCTTGGCGAACGAAAAATAATAGACATAATAATAAATTGTTTAGAAAAAATGCCAAACATGCCCATACCCTTCGGCGACGACGTCTCAGCTCTAAACATCGGCAACGGAAAATTAGCCGTCTTAAAAACAGATGTTTTGGTTGCGAAGACCGATGTTCCGGCTGGAATGACTTTGTGGCATGCAGCCCGCAAAGCTGTCGTTATGAATATAAGTGATTTTGCAGCTAAAGGCGTAAAACCCCTAGCCATAATGGTTTCTCTAGGCATTCCTAGGGGATTGAAGGTTAAGAATGTTGAGCAAATTGGGAAAGGGCTAAACGCTGGCGCCAGAGAATATGACGCATACGTGCTGGGCGGAGACACCAGCGAAGCAGTCGACCTAATCATCAGCTGCGCTTTGTTCGGAATAGGTGAAAGCCAAAACATCATGAAAAGAACAGGCGCCCAACCAGGAGACATTGTGGCTGTCACGGGGTTTTTTGGCAAAACAACTTCTGGACTGAAAATTTTGCTGGAAAAACTGCCAGCCTCAGCCTCTTTAAAGGAAAAGCTCATTGACGCCGTTTTTATGCCAAAAGCGAGACTAAAAGAGGGCTTGGCATTAGCGCAAAGCAACGCCGTAACTTCAGCCATAGACTCAAGCGACGGATTAGCATGGAGCCTTCACGAGTTAGCTAAAGCCAACAATGTAGGCTTCCTAATCAATCATGTGCCAATCGCTGCAGAAGTCGAAGAATTCGCAAAAATGCATAATCTTAACCCCCTAGACCTAAGCTTGTATGGAGGCGAAGAATACGAGTTAGTGGTTACCATTAAGCCCGACATGTGGGAAAACGCTAGGATTGCTGTTGAAAGAGTTAATGGAACCTTAATCAAAATTGGCAAGGTTACAAGCCAAAAAGAAATGCTTCTGCAAATTGGCGAAAAAACCGTTCCAATAGAGGCGAAGGGATGGGAACACCTCAGAACATAAGCACTAACACAGCTAAAATTAAATCCTGCGATGTCGGCAGCTTACCCTTTCAAGGAAACCTAGAAAAACACATTGAAGGAGCCACTTCATACCTTTCTGACCCAGCACACGAATCCGCCAAATATTTCGAAAGAAAAGTTCTCCAAGCATTTCTGGACAAAATCGGCGCGGGAATTCATGTTCCAAATTTCCCCCAATTCCGCGACATGAGTGAAATGTTTCTTTCCATGATGGATGGCTTAGAAAAGGTTAAAGGAGGCTACGTTGAAATTGGCGCAATCTCTCTTAAGGCTGGATGTGGCGACATTGCCGAAGTCTTAGCCATAAAAAGGAACATGAAAGAAATAAGCACTCTTATAGGGCAAAGTTTTGCTTTGAGAGTTTGTGTAACTGGTCCTTACACGCTTTCAACCTTTTTCCCATACAAAACAGACGAGACATTCTTGAATTTAGCGGGTGCGCTTTCTCAAATCGTGGAAAGAAATGTTTTCCAAGAGAAACATGCAGAAGTCGCCTTGTTCTCGCTTGATGAACCCATTTTCGGGTTAGTTGATGACCCAATGGTTGACATAGGCTCAGAAGGAAGGGAAAACCTAAGGAAAGCTTGGGAAAACATTTTCCACAAAGCCAAAACAAGAAACGTGCAAACATGTCTCCATCTCCACAGCACTTCAAACGAACTTTTCTGGGAAACCAAACATCTCGACATCATCGAATCCCACGTAGAAGACCCACTTTACAAACTAGAAACGGTGAAAAAAAGGCTAGAAACCGAAGACAAATTTCTAAAAGCAAGCATCTGCGTTTCAGACTTTGACCAGCTAATAAAAGAAAAAATAACCACTTCATCAAAAGATGAGCTTACTGAGGCAGCAAAAAACGAAAAAATTTCTGAAGCATGGAAAACCATCCAACATGGACAAGTAGACCCAAAAACTTTTCTCGAAGATATGCAAAGCATGAGGAAACGGTTGTTAAAAGTGATGGAAAAATTCGGCATAGAAAGAGTCCCTTACGCGGGACCAGAATGCGGATTAAGAGGGTTCCCAACCTACGAACTAGCCCTAGAATGCCTCAGAAGAGTCGCAGAAACCGTGAAAACAATTGGAGAGGCAAAAGTTGAAACCTAAAATGGACTGGCGAATCACAGTTTTCGCCATAATTATCGGCTGCCTCATAGGATTAGCAAGCGGACTTGTTGAAAGAAAACCTGACTTGGTGACTATTCCGGAGAAAAAGTATTATGGCGTCCCATTCATTTGGCGTAGCACCGACCCCTTCATAGAAGAAAAACACTACCATTACGAACTGCTTCTCAACTGCGTTTTCTGGACAATAATCACCTTCATCGCCTTGTTGATAGCGAAAATGCTTATAGCAAAAGGCTAAAGCCTCTGCCTTTCCATCAATATTTTCTCTATGTTTTCTAGCCTCTTCTCAATAATGTCTAATCGTTGCAAAATTTGCCTCAGCAACCTCCGAACATCCTCGTTTGGAACTGTTGGCAATGGCAAAGGTGAAGGCCATCTTTTTTGTTCGCCAATGTTTGGCAACACGGGATTCTGAGCGCCCGTTTTCTTTTCTTCACACATTCACATCCCATCTACCATAATGCAATAGTTAACATAATTTATAAAGAAAGCCCTATTGAGAATCATTGATTCTCCAATTTTCTGACATCGAAAAACTCAATTCTAGGCGAAGGAGGTTCAAAAATGAAAATATATAAAAGACTTTTTCTACTTTTATTTCAATCTCGTGTCGGAACCCGAAATTCTGGGCGCAAACCCGTTTTTATTCAATCTCTCTTATAAGCGACTTTTTCTCTTTCGCTGATTCAATCTTCTTCTTTTGCTGCTGGCTTTTTTCCTTCTCCTTTTCTTTTTCGTTGACAATTCTTATCAGAGGTTCAGTTTCCAATCCAACAATGTGGGCTTCTGGGTAACGTTGTTCAATTTCCTTCCGCAACTGCGCCTTATTCACGTTTCCATAGGTTTTAACATGAACTGTTGGTTTTCCATCATCATCGTAAGTTATGGACATGGAGTAGCCTGAGCCGACTCCAATTGGTTCCCGTTCCCAAGGAAATTCTTCCTCCTCTTCCTCAAAATCTATGTCCCAAATATCTCTTCTACGTTTTTTCTCTGGCATCATGACAACTCCCTTATTAACATCATAACACGGAAATTAAAACCTTTTCACGTGGCAATTAGGATTCACCATATGAATCTAATATAACACGGCGACTATTTTCTTTGCAAGCTGTGGATGGCTGAAAGCGTTTTTTCTACAGCATTAACTGCGGAAAAACCTAAAACTCTTATCATGGGTTCTTTGCCAACATCGCCCAAATCATAAACAACGTCTGGAACCACGCCTTCTGCCTTGATGGCTTCTTCTATTCCCCATGAGAGGGTGCTTCCTTCAACCGCCTTTATCTCCTGAGGCTCAAGTTTCCTATCGAAACTGGAAACTCTGCATCCAACATGCTTAAAGGCGTTTACTAGGCTTGAATCGTAACGGAGGTTAAGCGCAGCTCTCATTTTTGCATCATGTTTCAAAGCTGTCAGAATTATTCTGGAAATATGTTCTGAAGCCCCAAACTCTACGTAGCCAACAGCCTTGGCAGTCTCTCCGAATCGCACTATTCTTCCTTTTATGGCTGCGACATGCCATTTCGAAGAGGCATAAGGTAAAGCCATGGCGACTTGCATGCCCACTTCTGGTATAAAAGGCACAACTTCTTTATGTTCTTCAATCATTTGTGCCGCTGTGGAAACATTTTGAACTACATGGTATTTTTCCGCTTCGTTAAATAGATGCGCTAAAGGATTTACGGGCTCTCTTCCCTTTCCCACCTTTAAGCCGAATGCGACGGCGTCTTGTATGAATTGCTCTGCCAGCGTTACGGCTTGAGTTACTTCGTGTCCCTTTGCTAGGTAAGCGGTTATGGCTGCGGAAAAGACGCATCCGCCACCGTGGGGATTAGTTTTAATTCTGGGCTTGGTGAAAGTTTTGAATTCGCCGTCGCAGTAAAGAATGTCTGCGACATTTTTTTCCGGAAGATGCCCGCCTTTAACAACAACTGCCTTAACGCCTAACTCTGCAATCTGTTTCGCAGCTTCCTTCATGTCCTCAACATTTTTTATTTTCTTTCCAGCCATGTCTTCTGCTTCGTAACGGTTAGGAGTTAAAACCATAGCCTTTGGAACAACAGCCTCAATCAAAAATTTCTTATCACTTTCACGAATAAGTAGGTCGCCACTTCCAGCACGAAAAACAGGGTCAACCACAACTTCTAAATTGTAACTTTTAATGCATTCGACAACAGTTTCCATAATCTCCCTTGAGTATAGCATGCCAGTTTTGGCAAATTTGATTGGTATGTCTTCTAAAACAGCGTTTATTTGTTGTTTAACCATTTGCGGAGGCAAAGGAAGGATTTCATATACTTTTCTTGTGTTTTGGGCTGTGATTGCCGTGATGGCGCATGTTCCAAAAACGTTAAGCGCCGAAAAAGTTTTCAAGTCAGCTTCAATTCCTGCTCCGCCGCCACTATCCGAACCCGCAATGGTTAAAGCACATGGAACCTTCATAAACAAGGTTATTTCACCTATAGTTGTTTGCATAATGTTCTAATAAAATGTTATTGGATTAAACGCTGTTATGGAAATTTTGGCTTCAGAGCCTTTGTTGAGCAAGCGTCCACACATTTTAGGCACATTATGCATTCTGGGTCGGTGAACTTTTCCCAAGGCAAGTCTAAAATGCGAACTTTCATGGGGCAAGCTTCGACACAAGCACGACATTCAGCCTTTGTGCATTTATGAATCTCCCGTTTCAAGCCTAAAAAACTAAACTTATTAAGCAAGGCTAAGCCTGCGCCGTGGGGGCAAATGTAGCGACACCAGCTTCTAGGTATGTAAACTCCCAAAGCAAGCACACCAGCAAGAATGAAGAGGCGAACCCAGAAGAGCGGAGGAAATGTAACTATGCCAGACAAAATTTTGAAGGCTTCCTGCTCAAATATGGCATAACGTAGATCCAAAGCCATTTTTGGTAGAATGGCGAAAAGAGTTTCCGCGGGGCTCCACGCATTAAAAGGCGCCTCGCCAAACACGCCAATCGCAGCCTTATAGCCTCTGCCAACGTTCGCTGCTAGGGAAGCAGCCAAAGTTAAGCTAATAAACGCTGTGATTCCTAAAATAACATATTTAACCTTGACCATTCCATTATGCGTCT
>JAWCNH010000054.1:0-7310 GCA_038848765.1 Bathyarchaeia archaeon | reverse complement strand
ACAGTTTTGAATTCCATACTATTCACTGGGAGCTGCCAGTTTTTTAAGGTCTTCTTCGCCTTCAGCATAGCCCGAAGCGATGAGAATGTCGCCTGCCTCTATCACAGTTTCAGGCTTGGGGCGAAGCCATCTGTCGCCCCTTTTTATTGCTAAAATCCACATGCCAGTTTCTTCGTGAACTTGCACTTCCCTTAAGGTTTTGCCAATTAAAGGAGATTTCGGCGAAACTTCAGCATGAACAACCGTTTCCTCAGCGTCTTCGATTACTAGACTCAAAACTGGATGGGGCTTCAATCCTCTCAGCACAACTTCCGAAATCTGGGCTGCAGCGTCTGCTATTTTTTCTGTCACAACTCCAAGCCTAATCAAACCTAGAAAGTTTTTAGATTCTTCCGGAGGGATGCATCTTGCCAAAACTGCGAGTTCGAATTGCGTGTGCAAATCGTCCATGTATTCCTCAAGTCTCTGCACTTCCTCGGCAAGTTCAACGCTATTAAAAAGAATCGAAGAATAGGCAAGGTCTATCATAAGCTCTGAAGTATTCTTTAGTTCCACTAGCATGTCAATGATTCTCTGAAAAGATTCGTCCTTCAAGCCTTTTAGTCCTCCATTTTTTGAATTGTTCCCTTAGCTAATCCTTCAAACTCTTCAATGCCTAATGGCGCTCCGCGAACGATAAGCACGTCTCCTTCCATGATGGAAACGTTTTCATCTGGATTTATTATCCATTCTCTGCCTCTGCGAAGGGCAATCACATCCACACCCAGCTTCGGCGCTAAATCTAGTTCACCTAAACGTTTCCCAACCAAAATCGAGTCAGAATGGATTTCCATTCGCGTTAGTTGTTCCTCCACTTTTTCAAAGGCTTCACGAACGATTGGATGTATGCCTATGTCTCGTAGAACTATCATAGCTATGTCTCCTGCCGCATCAGAAATTTTGTCTGCGGCTGTTGCCACAACTGAAACTGGAACAAGTGATTCTGCATCTTCAGCGTCTCTTGTAGCAACCATGGCGCTCATATTCAACTGATAAGCCAACGTGTCCACACGCTTTTCCATTTCAATGACTTCTTCAGCTAATGCGCGGCTGTCAAAGAGCGCTGCCGAATAAGCCAAGTCTATCATTAGTTCTGAAAGGTCTTTCATTTCCAACAATGTTTCTCTCACTGAGACAGGCTTATACTCTATTTTTTCCAGCCTAACCACATGACTAAGCTCCTAAAGGCAGCAGTGCTGCCCATTAAATAAATTGTTAACCTAAATAATTTTTCTTCTTTTCTATGGAAAGAATTTTATAAATGAATGACGAACAGAATGAGTTAACGTTTAGGTGAAAATGATGCCTAATCCGCCATGGAGAGAGCGACATGCCTCTAACACAGAAAACGCTCAAAACCCCTTTACTTCCTTTAGCCACCTCTCCAAGTGGCGGAGTTTTAAGGCGACCAGCACAATCATCTAAAAAAATAACTACTGCCCGCAAATTTGCTTCTACACTAAAGCAGTCAGTAATGGCTTATCTTTTTAACATTTTTGGAGTGGCTGCGGGAACAATAATCGCTTACCAAGTGGGATTATTCAACATTGCGCCATGGGTTATCGCCATATATCCTCCAATACTAAGTGCAAGAGGTGTAATCGCTGGACTTTTCTGCGGTCGCATAAGCACGGGACTACATTTAGGAACAATCCAACCCCGATTCTTCGGCAACACAAAAAGCTTCTATCTGCTTTTTCAAGCAGTTGTTGTCATAACTTTACAAACAAGCATCGCCATGAGCCTAATCGCGCTTCTTCTTGGAGCTTTCTTTCTAAAAATAGCGCTTGCAGATTTTTTCATCATTCTTGGCATGGTTATGGCAACCATGGCGCTCTCTCTTATTGTAATTTCGCCCATAACCATGGCGGTTTCCTTTCTATCCTTTAAACATGGACTGGACCCGGACATAATTCTCTACCCAATAGAATCCACAACTAGCGACTTCCTCATAACCCTAATTTATGTTTTCACGGTAAACCTCTATCTTCTTTACAGTCCTTTTGGACAATATATTATCGCCTTCTGCAGTCTAATGCTACTTCTCATAGCATCCTATCTCTTACTCAAAAACTTCAGACAAGCAGAATTCGTCAAAACAGTCAAAGAATCCCTCCTCACATTATTCTTTGTAGCTTTTATCGTAAACATAACTGGAACTACACTGGGCAAAATTGCTGAAGTTATAGGTGAAAGACGAGAAATCTATACAGTTTACCCAGCCCTAATAGACACTATGGGTGATGTTGGCGCAGTAATAGGCTCAACAGCAACAACAAAACTAGCATTGGGCACGCTTAAATCCTCTCTTTCTTCCATCAAAAACCACATGATAGAAATTCTGGGCGCATGGACAGCCTCCCTGCTCATGTTTTTCACATATTCCATCCTGTCCCTAACAATCCAAGGGCTGCTAACAGCTTCTAATACCCTAAAGTTTACTGCGCTTCTGTTTTGTTCCAACATAGTTGCAGCATTCTTCATCATATCCATTGCTTACGCAGTCGCCATCATAACCTACAAGAAAGGCCTAGACCCAGATAACTTCGTAATCCCAATTGAAAGCTCATTGGCAGACAGCATAACAACAATATCCCTACTACTAGCCTTAACATTAATAGGCTAAAGAAAGACTTGCCTAATTTGTTATGCTGGAAAATTTTCTTTGTTCAACAACAATCGCCCACCATACTGCTAATTTGACTAGTCACGAAAATTTCATTTTGATGGTCAAAATGGCTTCGTAGCCTTGCGCCCTTTTGGAATTTTCTTTACAAACGTAAAGTTTTATATGTTAGTCAAAGCCCTTAACTTAAGAGGGTTGCGCTTGCGCTCCAAAACTGGCATGGTTCCTAAACATGCTTTGGAAGAGTTGTTAGACATTGAAAAACTGAAGTATTGTTTCGAGTGTGGTATATGCACGGCAAGTTGTCCCGTGGCGGAGTTGCTGCCGCAACGTTATAATCCTAGGGCTTTGTTGCAAAAAATTTTCTTAAATTCAAACGAAGCCTTAAAGAGCGAAGCTTTTTGGCTTTGCGCTTGGTGCTACCGTTGTTTTAGGCGTTGTCCTCAAGGGCTTAAGGTGCCTGAAATTTTTCTTGTTGTAAAAAATTTGGCTGTGGAAAATGGCTATTTGAATGGTTTTGAAAAAGCTTTGGAAATCGTTAGGTCTGAAGTTCCACTTGCGAGTGTTTGCTGTTATGTTTGTTTTCATCCTGAAAGAACAAAAATTGGGAACGAACAGTTTTCGTCGGCTGTAAGCGAACTTAAAAGCTCTTTGCCCATGCCTAAAAGAAGGAAAGCTAGGAAGAAGTTGCATAAAGTTGCTGTGGTTGGTTCTGGTCCTGCTGGGCTTTCGGCAGCTCAGAAGTTGGCGGAGTTGGGTTATGCAGTCACGGTTTTCGAGTCTGCGCCAGTTTGCGGTGGCATGCTTAGGCTTGGCATACCTAGTTTTAGGCTGCCACGGGACATTTTGGACTTTGAAATTGAGCGTATAAAGGGTTTGGGCGTTGAGTTTAAAACGAACATGACTTTGGGTAAGGATTTCAGTTTAAACAGCCTTTTTGATGAGGGTTATGGAGCTGTTTTTGTTGCTGTTGGCGCCAATAAAAGTAGAAGATTGGATGTTGAGGGCGAAGAGTTGCAAGGCGTAGTTCATGCGCTTGAATTTTTGAGGAGAGAAGGCTTAGGAATGCATGTTCCAATCGGAAACAAGGTTGCAGTTATCGGCGGAGGCAATGTTGCCATAGACGCTGCGAGAATGGCTAAGAGGCTTGGCGCTAAGGAAGTTTATGTTTTGTATAGGCGTTCTCGGGAAGAGATGCCAGCCAATCCTTGGGAAGTTAAAGAGGCACAAGAGGAAGGCGTCAAAATCGAGTTTCTTGTTTCGCCCAAGAAAATTTTTGGAAAAGACAACCGTGTCGTTGGGCTGGAGTGCATTCGAATGGAGTTGGGCGAGCCTGACGAAACTGGGCGGAGAAAACCCATGCCGATAGAAGGTTCAGAATTCAAGTGGGAATGTGACACAGTGATTTTAGCCATAGGCGAAGAACCAGATCTTTCTTTCTTGCCGAAAGAAGTTGAAGTTGGCGAGGAGAAAACTATCCTTGTTGACCCAGTCACTATGGAGACAACCAAGCGAGGCGTTTTCGCTGGCGGAGACGTAGTAACTGGACCCGCTTCTGTGATTGAAGCCATAGTTGCTGGAATCCGTGGAGCCAATGCTATTCACCAATTTTTAAGCGGTGAAAAGAGGAGGACGACTTCATGAGCCAAGTTAAGGGCGCTGAAAAACAAGAAGAGATTCGCATAGGAGTTTATGTTTGCCATTGTGGTCTAAACATTGCTGGTTCGGTGAATTGCGAAGAAGTGGCAAAGTTTGCTGCTACGCTTCCCAATGTTGTTGTTGCAAAGGATAACCGTTACACGTGTTCTGACCAAGGTCAGGAAATCATAAAGAACGACATAAAAGAGTTCAAGCTGAACCGCGTAGTTGTTGCTTCCTGTTCACCCCGTCTACATGAGCCAACATTTAGGCGGGCATGCGAAGAAGCTGGCTTAAACAAGTATCTTTTCGAAATGGCAAACATTCGAGAACAATGCAGTTGGGTCCACCTCTACGAGAAGGATAAAGCGACGGAGAAAGCGAAAGACCTTGTTAAAATGGCTGTGGCAAAGGCGGCGCTGCTACAACCAGCCACAGAAACCACAGTGCCCATAATTCAAAAAGCACTGGTAATCGGCGGTGGCGTCGCTGGGATACAAGCTGCATTGGATTTGGCTGACACCGGCTATGAAGTGTATTTAGTGGAGAAAGAACCCAGCATTGGCGGAAGAATGGCACAGTTAGACAAGACTTTTCCAACAATGGACTGTTCCATTTGTATTCTTGCGCCTAAAATGTCAGACGTTGGGCGACATCCACGCATAACACTGCTAACAAACAGCGAAGTCCTAGATGTTAAGGGCTATATTGGAAACTTCAAAGTGAAAGTGCTGAAAAAACCAAGATACGTCAAAAAGGATTGTTCTGCATGCGGTGAATGCGCCAAAGTTTGCCCCGTAACTGCGCCAAACGAATTTGACGTTGGACTAGCAACGAGACACGCCATTTACACGCCTTTCGCGCAAGCGGTGCCATCCACATACATTATTGACAGAAACCTTTGTCTCAACAAGGAAGGCATCATCGCATGTGACAAATGCATTCGCGCTTGCGAGAGAAAAGCCATAGACTTCGACATGAAACCAGAAACAGTAGAGCTGGAAGTTGGAACAATCATTGTGGCCACTGGCGCAGACGTTTTTGACCCTTCATCCCTAACCCATTATGGTTACGGCAAATATCCCAACGTGATTACTTCGCTTGAATTTGAAAGACTGATAAACGCCGGCGGCCCTTCCGGCGGACGTTTAATTAGGCCAAGCGACATGAAAATTCCAGAAACGGTTGCTTTCATTCAATGTGTTGGCTCCCGCTCTGAACGGGGCGGGCATCTATACTGCAGCAACGTATGCTGCATGAACACAATTAAGGATGCGCTTCTCATTAAGGAGCATTGGCCAGAAACCCAAATCTACGTTTTTTACGTTGACATCAGAGCCTACGGCAAAGGCTTCGAAGACTTGTATAAAAGGGCAAGGAAGGAAGGCGTCATATTCATTCGCGGTCTTCCAGCCGAAATTGTGGAAGACAGAAAGACCCGTGACTTGTGGCTTTTCGGCGAAAACACCTTGCAAAAAGAATTGTATAAGGTTAAAGTGGGAATGGCAATCTTATCCGTGGGCATAGAGCCCAGAAGAGACAGCGAAGTAATTCAACGCTTACTTGTCTTATCCAGAACAGCCGACGGATTCTTCATGGAAGCTCATCCGAAACTGCGCCCCGTAGACGCTCCAACCGGCGGAATATTTTTCGCCGGCTGCGCAGAAGCGCCTAAAGACATTAAAGACAGCGTGACGCAGGCAAGTGCTGCTGCAGCCCGCGCTGGCATTTTGATGGCTCAAGGCAAAGTCACAGTGGAAGCCTTAACGCCAATAATACTGCCAGACAAATGCAAAGCATGTGGACTATGCGCCAAAGTTTGTCCCTACAATGCTATTTCTGTTGATAAGGAATTGAAGAGGGCTGTTGTTGTTGAGGCTGCATGTGCTGGCTGCGGCACGTGCGGGGCTGAATGTCCCTTCGGAGCGATTGTCATGCAGCATTTCACTGACGAGCAGATATTTAGGCAGATTGACGCTGCAACAGAAGTGGATGCTGACAAAAAGATTGTGGCTTTCTGTTGTAACTGGTGCAGCTATGCAGGCGCAGACTTTGCTGGCGTAAGTCGTATGCAGTATCCAGCAAACGTAAGAATAATTCGAACGATGTGTTCTGGCAGAGTTGCGCCTAAATTTGTGGAATACGCCTTCGCAAGGGGCGCAGCCGCAGTTCTCGTTTCCGGCTGCCACTTAGGCGACTGTCACTATATTAACGCTAATTATCAAACAAAGAAAAGAGTGGAACGTTTATGGAAGAAAATGGAACGTTTAGGCTTGAATCCTAATCGTTTACAACTTTTGTGGGTTACTGCGGCGGAAGGCGAAAAGTTGGCTTCTAAAATCCGTGAAATGCAAGCCATCGTGAACAGCGTAACTCCAGAAGAAATTGAAAACTCAAAGAAAATGGTGGAGAAAGCCAAGGAGTGAAAACAATGCCAGCGAGAACATGGCGCAAACCATTAGACGCCGAGAAAATTAAGCTTCCGAAAGCTGAAATTCACATAATTTCAAACAGATGCAAAGGATGCGGTTACTGCATAGAATTCTGCCCCAAAAAAGTGTTAGAAAAGTCAGAAAAACTAAACGAGAGAGGAGTTTACCCGCCAAAAGTCAAAGACGAAAAAGAATGCGCTCTCTGCAGCTTTTGCACGGCAATTTGCCCAGACTTCGCCATATTCACAATAGAAAAACCATGCGAGGGAGGATGCTAAAATGAACGGAGAAAAAACACGGGTTGTTTTAACTGGCACGCATTTCATGAGCGGCGATGTTGCATGTGCTGAAGGCGCGATTGCTGCGGGCTGCAGATTTTTCGCAGGCTACCCAATCACGCCAGCAACGGAAATCGCTGAACGCATGGCACAGAGGCTTCCCCAAGTCGGCGGTGTCTACATTCAAATGGAAGACGAAATAGGTTCTCTAGCTGCAGTTTTAGGCGCTTCCTACGCAGGCGTAAAATCCATGACAGCAACTTCTGGTCCAGGCTTCAGCCTTATGCAAGAAAACAT
>JAWCNH010000053.1:0-7384 GCA_038848765.1 Bathyarchaeia archaeon | reverse complement strand
TTACATGTCAAGGAGTGATATATTCGGTTTGCCGTAAATACCGCTATATTCTGCTTTGAATGTCTAGTTTTTGAGAGAGAGAGGCTTTGAAGTGACCAGCGTGAGAAGGAGACTAGACAATGTTCTTGCCCAGTTGACTATAATAAGGCAAAATTTAGACAAGCCAGCTAAACAGCCTTTCTGCTGCATAACATTTCACAGAGATGAAAAGGTAAGTTGCGACGTTTTGAAGCCATTGCTTTACAAACAGTTTTTGAAAGAATGCGAAAAGTGTAGGAAAGCTATGAAGATTTCTTTGCAGCAAATAGAACAGGCATGTAAAGAACTTTGCAACAAAATCTAATATAGAAAGAAGGGGAGAAAATACCGCTTATTTCGTGGTTTTACTTGCGGTATTCTTTTATTGGCGTGGCGGGCATTACTTGGGTTTCTGTGACTCCAGGGATTGTGCGTATGTGTCTTTGAACAAAGTTCATGGCGTTGTTGTGGTTGTCTGCTTCAAACCATATGCAGGCGTCCCATGTTCCGAAAATGTTCAGGGCGTAATAGAGGTTTATGTGAGGCTCTGGGTTTTCTGGCCACTTGTTTAGTGTTTGTTGCACATTGTTTGTTTTGTTTGGGTCAATCTTCAAAAACACCAAAAACCATTGCATGTTTTTCACCTTCAGTAGAATTTTCTGTAAGTTTTGATATGCTTTATGAAGCGAAAATATGAATTACTAGCAAATTTAGGCTTCCCGTTTTTCTGGCTCATGCACCAACATCAAAATCATAAGAAACTCTGGAAGCACGAGGGAAAGGGATATGATGAATGGGACTTGTGGCGAAATGTTCTGGTAGAGAATTCCTCCGGCAAGTTGCCCCAAAGCAGTAACAATGTAATTGACGAAATTTGTGAATCCTATGACTTTTCCACGTTGTTCTTGGGGAACCAAATCTGCTTGCAAAGACGAAATAGAAGACATCATGAGTATCTGCGACAACCCCAGAAATGGAAGCGCCAAAAACAACTTGAACAAGTCGCCGTAAATAACAAGCCAAATAGCTGGAATTAATAGTAGATAACCAAACAGCAAAGGCTTTTTTCTTCCAACCTTATCGATGAGTTTTCCGCATGGAAGCGCTGAAACAATCATTACCACAAAAAGAAAAGTTAGAATCAAAGACCATTCAAACTCGCCAACATGCAAAACACGCACTGCATAAACAACTACGTAGGGCGTTATCATCGCTCCAGAAAAAGTTCCTACCAAATTTGCCAAGAAAAGAAACAGCATAGCCTTTGGCACAATTTTCCATACATCAATGCTTTCCTTTATCGCTTTAGGATAAGAGCCCAAAAGCTCCTTTCTCGTTATTTTCTTAGGGTCTTTAATAGTCTCCTTTAATTTAAGACGTAGTAAGGCTGCGATTAAATAGAAAGTTGTCACGATGAAGTAGTTTATTCTCATGCTTGGAACCAAGTCATACTGAACAAACAAAAGACCAGCAATTATAGGCGCAGGAGTAGTAGAAACCGCAGCTATAAGGTTGATTATTGAAAATCCCATTCCCCGCCTTTCCGGAGGCAAAGAGTCAGCAACCATAGCCATCAACGCCGGCTGATAGATTAGGCATAGGTTAGTAAGTACTGCGCCGACAAGTATGAAATGCCATGTAGGCGCAACCGCATATAAAATGAAGGATAAGGCTAGTGCAAAAGTCATTGTTGAGATTAGCCATCTTCTCCCATACTTGTCAGCCAAGAAACCGCCGGGAAACTGAACAGAAGCCAAAGCTATGAAAGAAGCGAAGCCAATCAAACCTATGGCAAGTTCGGTTCCGCCTAAAGCAAGAACATAAAGAGAAAAATATGTGCCAGGCAATTCTCCAGCAAAGTCTATGAGAATCCAACTTATGACAAGTATCAAAAAATTGCCTTTGACGAAGGAAAATTCTTCTCTAAGTTTAGAGTGTATTCCCAATAGACGTTCCTCTTAAGCTGAAGGGGCGGTTAATCACGTTTGTCAATTAGAGATATTAAGCTTTAACGATTGCATTGAAGCTAACTGGATAAAGGTGGGCGGGTCCCAAGTTCAACTGGAATAGTAAGTGTGGCGTTTTCTCGAAAAACAGTGACTTCAACAATTTGTCCCGGAAGTGTGTATTCTTCCATGTATGTTGAAAGGTCATCGCCGTTAACTATGGGCACGTTGTTCATGGCAATTATTATGTCTCCTCCAACGGTTATTGTTGTTCCGCCAATGCTTACGGTTTGGGTTCCGCCCTTTAAGCCTGCTTTTTCCGCTGGTCCATTCTTTATGGTTTCTATGATAAGCCATCCATAGGTAATGTTGACATGCATGGCTTGAGCTATTTCGAAACTCATGTCCGTGCCCGTGACGCCCAACCATGAATGTTTATCATAGTAGCCTTGGTTCACCAGCCAATAAATTTCTCGAAGTATAGTGTTTGAAGGAATAGCGAAGCCGACGCCTTGCGAATTTGTTTCAATCGCTGTCGTTATGCCCACAACATAGCCCGCAGCATTTAACAAAGGTCCGCCGGAATTGCCTGGATTTATGGGCGCACTAATTTGTATAACATTCCCAATAGAGTAGCCACCAGTAAAAGGTAGCCTTATTGTTCTTCCAAGTTGGCTTACCACACCCGTTGTCATAGAACCCGTTAAGCCAAAAGGGTTGCCAATCGCAATGACAAAGTCGCCTACCTTTAGCGAAGAAGAACTAGCAATTGGAATGGGTTTAAATTCATTTTCTGGCCCTTCGATTGAGAGCACCGCTAAATCTGCATAGGCATCAGAGCCAAGCACGGTTGCTTTATAGGCGTTTCCATTTCTAAATCTTACGATAACGTTTACAGCGTTTATGATAACATGATAATTTGTAACAATAACCATGCGACCTAAAAAGTCATAAACAAAGCCTGAACCTTGGCTGCCATCAGCGTAAATCATGACAACCGAATCTTTAACCCGCTCATAAATTTCTGAAAGAGAAACGTTGCCTACAACGAAGCTTGAATTTTGAGCCTTTTTTAAGGCGTCAATCCACACTTGCATAGACGAAACTTCATTCTCTAAATCGCTAATTCTCTGCGAAAATATTAGATAAGTTATAATTCCACCAGAAAGCAATCCAACTATGAAAATTCCAACCATTAAAGCTGAAGCCACACCTCTTGAAAAGGCTTTTCTTTCCTGCATCTATAACCCCCTTATTTATACCTCAATGAAAGCTTGCGGGCTAAGCCAACCTATAAGAGTTTTGTCAGCGAACCAATGTTTTATCGATGAAGAGACAATCGATGCGCCAAGTTTTGGTATAAGAAGATGGCGATGTAAAAACCATAAGACAATAACAGTTTAGGGTATTTATGGAGCAGTCCGAATTTTATTTCATTTGAAGAGATGACGATGCTGGTTTTAATGTCCCAAACAGCCTTTGGTCTATGATGGATACAGTAGGGGTCATATGTGCCAATCACCTTGTAGCCTTTCTTTGTTATCCAGTGTTTTATGTAGGCATCTTCGTAAACATGCAGTTTTTCTGGAATATGAATGTCTTTTACGGCGTCATATCGTATAAGAATGTCGTGGGTTCCTCCTCTTGTTTCAAAAATTTTCAAGGTAATGTATTCAAAGAGTTTCAAAACTTTCGGGTTTTTAAGCACCGACCATATTTCGATTCCCCAGATGGCGCCAACATTTTCTTGCATGTAGTTTTTTGCCTTTTTAAACCAGCCTTCACATAAAGTTACGTCGCTGTCTACAAACATGAACCATTCAGTTTCAACTTTTTTTATGCCAATCTGTCTTGCGTGTCCTCGTGTTCCGCCGTCTTGGATTAGAACCACATTGCCGTATTTTTCATTAAATTTCTGTAAAACTTGCAGGGTATTGTCGGTTGAGTAGCCGTCAACAACTATTAGCCTGTTAACTGGAACATTTCTATAAACGGATTTTAGGCATTTCTCAAGCGCATGTTCGCTGTTCTTCGTTAAGACGACGACGTCTATTTTCATTAAGCTTCCAGCTAAACCATGATATGTAATAAGGGTTTTTGAAATTTATGGAAATAAATCCTACTTTATGCTCGCTTAATGGAAGCATTGGTTGAGAAGGGTTGCAGTTATTCGATTCCCCATTTTTTTGTAATCTTCACTAGGAGGAATATTACGAAGGCAACTATAATGAAAGTTATTAGAGCAACGAGGAAATCTCCAATGCCGAATTGCTGGCTTTCAATTGTAACGGAGTAGGTAGCTAAGTTTCCTAAGCCAGGAATAGCTAAGCCTATTATGGGCATTATGAGGTCCTTAACTAAGGCTTGCACCAAGGCGCCTAAATAGACACCCATGATGAAGGCAACTGCGAGTCCCATTACTTTGTATTTGGATAGGAAATCCATGAACTCGTTCCATAAACCTTTCTTCGGCGGAGGCGCGGGTTTTGGTTCCAAAAGAGCCCTAATGCGTCGCAACTCTTCCAGTATTTCATCATCTTTAGCCAAAGAGCCACCTAATACTGCTTTAACCTTTTCCTCTTATAAGCTTTAAAGAAGATGGTGTTCAGTCTGCAAAATAGAGATGGAAAAGGGTTTAAAACACATGTTTTAGTCTTTCCTTGTCTTTTTCTCTTTCAACCCACTTGAAACGATGGCACTCTTTGAATCCGTCATCTGAAAGGCAAAAGTCTATGACTTCGTCTTCTGACGGCATATAAGTGTCTCCTGCAACGCCTAAAGTTGCCATTTCAGCCATGCACAAGTTTTTCTTAACTTCGCCCTTTTCCCTCTTAAAGTATGGGCACTTCAACTTTTGACTCTCCTTGAAATAATGTTAAGGCTTGAAGTTATTATGCTTTGCCTTCTCATGTCAAGTTTAGCATAAAAATAACGGAAAATTATGCTTTGCCACCAACTTTCTGTTTCAATTCTTCCACAGCTTCGGGATTCATTAATGTCGTAGTGTCGCCGACTGGTTCATTTTTCACTAAAGCCTTCAATATCCGTCGCATGATTTTTCCACTTCTTGTTTTAGGCAAAGCCTCAGTCAATATAATCCTTTCAGGCTTGGCAGTAGGTCCAATAACCTTGACGACTTGCTGTATTAATTCATTTTCAAGCGCTTGCGAAGCTTTTACGCCCTCTTTAAGAGTCACGAAGGCAACTGGAACTTCACCTTTTATGTCATGAGGCGCTGCCACCACGGCGCATTCTGCAACAGCGCTATGTTGTGTTAACGCATTTTCTACTTCAGCCGTAGAAAGCCTATGTCCCGCCACCTTCATTACATCATCAACCCTCCCAGTCAAACGTATGTTTCCCATCTCATCCCAACGTATGGCGCCGTCGCTTGTGTAGTAGATTTCTGGGCCATAAACACTCCAATACTGCGCCTTATAGCGTTCTGGGTCTTTGTAAACCCCTCTTAACATGCCAGGGGCAAACGGGCTTTTCTGCACTAAATAGCCGCCTTCGCCGACTTTAACGGGTTTTCCGGTTTCGTCCAAAATATCATGTACGGTGCCTGGAAAACTTCTCCCCGCTACTGTTGGGATGAAGGGTCCTATGCCTGGCAACGAGTTTATGAGAGTTGCGCCCGTTTCGGTTTGCCACCATGTGTCTATGACTGGGCATCTTTCGCCGCCTATATGTTTGAAATACCAGAGCCAAGCATCTTGATTAATTGGTTCACCAACGGTGCCCAATAAGCGGAGGCTGCTTAAATCGTGTTTTTTAGGCCATTCTTCGCCCCATTTCAGAATCATTCTTATTGCGGTTGGCGCCGTATAAAATATTGTTACGCCGTATTTTTCTATTATAGCCCACCATCTATCATAACCTGGAAAATCTAACGAGCCTTCATAAATTAGAGTTGTGGCGCCGTTTAGCAACGGTCCATAACAAGCGTAAGTGTGTCCAGTTATCCAGCCTATGTCGGCAGTGCACCAGAACACGTCGTCATCGTGAAGGTCAAAATCCCATTTGGATGTCCAATAAGCCACAGTTAAGTAACCGCCAGTGTGATGGACAATGCCCTTCGGCTTGCCAGTTGTGCCGCTCGTATACAGGATGAAGAGCATGTCCTCGCTGTCCATGGGCTCCGGTTCACAGTATAAGGGTGCGTCTTTCATTAAATCGTGCCACCAAAAGTCTCTGCCAGTTTGCATGTTAACTTGGTTGCCAGCTCTCTTCACAACTACTACATTTTTTATGGTTGTTCCTTCAATTCCCACGTCAGCTTGAGACTTTAAGTCAACAATTTTTCCTCTTCGATAGTAGCCGTCGGCAGTAACCAAAACTTTAGCTTCAGCGTCCAACATGCGGTCCTTAAGGGATTGTCCGCTAAAAGCAGAGAAAACAACGCTGTGAACCGCTCCTATTCGGGCGCATGCTAACATCGCTATTTGAACTTCCGGAATCATAGGCAAATAAATGCCCACACGGTCCCCTTTCTCAACGCCTAAACTTTTTAGCACGTTGGCGAACTTGTTAACTTCTCGGTAAAGATCATAGTAAGTCAATACCCTGCCTTGTTCTTCTGGCGGTTCGGGTTCCCAAATTATCGCTGCCTTGTTTCTGCGCCAAGTTTTAATATGCCTATCCAAAGCGTTGTAGGAAGCGTTAATTTTTCCGCCCACAAACCATTTATAGTATGGCGGGTTCCACTCGTAAGTTTTTGTCCATTCTTTAAACCATTCTAGCCCTTCTTTCGCCCTAGCAGCCCAAAAAGCCACGGGATCTTTAGCTGCTTCACTGTAAATGTTTTCGTCGCTTACCCATGCACGTTTCTTCATTTCTTCTGTTGGCCAAAAAACATACTTGTTGTTTGGGTCTTCTTTGACCCATTTAATTGGTTTTGACATTTAAGTAGTCCCTCTGTTGAGAGTGTCTGTGAAGGTTTAGCTCACCTTAAAAAATCTTTCGGAATACGTTGTTATTTGTTTGTTGGGCAAATGGGAAGGACAGTTTTTCCATAAATCTCATTCAAGACTTCGGCGAGCGCAAGGTAAACTGCGCTTAAGCCGCAGAGTACGCCTTCAACGCCAATTATACGGGTGAAGAGTTCCAAGTCTGAAGGCGACATGGAAGCGTAGGCTAAAAGTGCTGATTTGACGGCAAGCAAGAAGAAAAGTATGGCAAGGCTCATGAAAACGAATTGTAAAGCACGGTTAATTTTCAACGTGCCAAAAAACATGACGAAAGTGAATATGCCCCACATGGAGAAATAGGCTGCAAGGGCTTCTTGACTTACAGTCCAAGGCGTAACATATCCAAAGAAAGGCCAGATATGGCTGTTTGCAACGTTTGCGGTTCCAAGCCAATTTAAGGCTACAAAGGATAACCAAAACAGTCCATAAGAAGTGAAAGCTGTTGTTCCA
>JAWCNH010000052.1:0-7441 GCA_038848765.1 Bathyarchaeia archaeon | reverse complement strand
GAAGTTTCAGATTTTGTTTCCGCAACCGTCTGCTCAAGATTATGAGTTGGCGTCCACGCTTTATACTCATCCAGAAGTTGCAGCTAGACTGCGGATTATTCGGGATTTGATGGAAAAACACAAGTCTGTGCTTCTTTTCACAAACACACGCACTATTTCGGAAGTTTTAGCCAGTAGATTTAAGGTTTGGGACATTGATTTTCCAATTTCCATTCATCATGGTTCTTTGGCTAAAACTTCAAGAGTTGCTGCGGAAAAAGGTTTGAAGGAAGGTGAATTGAAAGGTCTTGTTGCCACAAGCTCTTTAGAATTGGGCATTGATGTGGGCAGAATTGACCTTGTTATACAGTATATGAGTCCTAGACAGGTTACTAGGCTTATTCAGCGTGTGGGCAGAAGTGGGCATAGGATTGGTCGGATGGCTAAGGGAATCATTGTCACTATGGATTCAGATGACACCCTCGAAGCTTTGGTGATTGCACGCATGGCATATAAGGAGGAGTTAGAGCCTGTTGACATTCCGTATAAGCCTTTTGATGCGTTAGCTCATCAGATCATTGGTCTTTTAATGAAGCGAAAACGCCTCTCCTTCTATGAAATTCACGAGTTTTTCAGAAAGGCGTATCCTTACAAGGATTTGACGATGGAAGACATACGGAAGATTTTGACTTATATGCATACTCGTTATCCACGTTTAGCTTGGGTTTCTTTTGAGGACGAGGTTGTTTTGAAGCCTCGCAGAACTAAGGCTTTGTATGAGTATTATTTTGAAAATCTTTCCATGATTCCGGATGAAAAAAATTATCTTGTTGTGGATGATTCTTCAGATTCAGCCGTTGGGATTCTTGATGAGGCTTTCGTTGCTGAATATGGGAAGCCTGGTGTCAAATTTATTATTCGGGGCAGTCCTTGGAAGATTTTGCATATTTATGGCGACAAGATTCACGTTAAGCCTGTTGACGACCCTACTGGAGCAATTCCAAGCTGGATAGGTGAAGAGATTCCTGTTCCTATGGAAGTAGCTCAAGAGGTTGGTTGGATTAGAGGCTTTGTAGAACAGAAGATAAAGGAAGGAATGGATGTCAAAGCTATTGCAGATGAATTGTCAAGGAATTATCCAGCGGATGCTGAGACGATTTTGCGGGCGTTGCAAGAAACAATTGAGCAAGTTAAGGCTGGTTTTCTAGTTCCTACAGACAAGCGAATTGTTTTGGAGTGTTGGGAAGACTTTGTTATTCTTCATGCAAACTTCGGTTCTCTAACAAATCGCGCTTTGGCGCAGCTGCTTGGGCACATATTGTCCGAGAAGACCGGTTATACCATGGCGGTTCAGCATGATCCTTACCGTATTTTCTTACAAACTATGGGCACATTAAATGTTGAAGACATTATTGCCTTGTTTGACGAGTTAAAAGAAACGCCCAACCCTATTGTTAGGGAGATGCTTACACGGGCAACTGTTAAGACGGGTTTGTTTAAGAGGCGGATGATCCATGTTGCCCGAAGGTTTGGAGCTTTGAAAAAGTGGGTTGACTTTAGCAATATTAGTCTTCGCAGTCTATTGAAAAGTTTTGAAGGTACAGTGATATATGAGGAAGCTTTGAAGGAGACTTTTACGAAGGATTTGGATGTTGAACGTATGCTTTCTGTTCTTGACAGAATTAGAAAAGGCGAAATCGAAATCGTCAGAATTGAAACGGGAAATGTTGCAACACCCATAGCGAGAATAGGCATAGAAAGGGTTAGCATGAAAACTGATTTAATTCCATCTGAAAGATTGCGAGCGCTTCTCGTAGAATCTGCGAAGGCGCGTTTACTTAACGAAGTCAGAGTTTTCATCTGCACAAATTGCTGGGACTATTTAGAAATGATTAGAATCAAGGATTTACCAGACAACCCGACATGCCCAAAATGTGGGTCAAACGCCTTGGGCATGACAAGCAAGGAGGAGGAACAAATTGGCTCATTAGTAGAAAAAAGGGGCGAAAAACTGACAAAAGCAGAGCAGAAAATGAAAGAATCGCTAATGGAAGCGGCGCAATTAATATCGAAACATGGTAAAGCCGCTGCTGTGGCGCTTTCAGGCAGAAGGGTAAAAGTTTCTGATGCCAAAGAAATTTTGAAGAAAGAACAGACGCTTACCGATGGTTTCTATGAAATGGTTATTGAAGCTGAAAGAAAAGCTATGAAAAGAAGATTCTAGAAGAACAATTTTGTATATAGAAGAAGGAATACGAGAAACCTTTTTCACAAGCATGTAACTGCTGTGAAGCTTTCTGACCTTTTAAGGAGCGTTTTCATAGAATTCATTTTGAACTCTTTTTGTCCAAAGCTTTTCTTTCAAAGCTTATTTCTGATTTCTACGATTTGGCTCTACAAATTCCTAGCCTAGGAATATGAAGCCTAAATTCATAAAAGTATAAAAGAGACCGAAATTAGTAGTGAGTCAAGGTCTTCAAGAGGGTAAAAACTTGGAAATAACACGTCAAAGGATACGTGAAGAAGTTTTACAACAATTTAAATATATCCGAACATGTGTGCTCGCAAGGGAATTATGCCTACTCGTGCGCACTCATCGGGTTGCATTGACACCTAAAGACGTTCATTCTTGCTGCACGCTGATTTCAAACCTATGCAAAGAGGCAGGATGCGTAGAGCCAAGTCAGCTTTGCGCCAAAGCAGCAGAAGCCCTACTAACAAGCGAAGAAGAATATCTTGGGCTTTGTCAACAAAGCTGCATGAAATGTGGAGAAGCAAGACGCCCAGTGCCAAAAAGAACATCCTATGTTGCATAAATAATTCGAAAAACTTAAAAATGCTCTAGCTATAAGTCACGCTAAACGATGGAGAAACCTGAAATGTTCATCGCCCCCTTTGTAGCTACGCCCCACCAAGTGGTTCGTCACATGTTGATGTTGTCTCAACTGAAATCCGGAGAAATATTCTATGATTTAGGCGCCGGCGACGGCAGAACAGTAATTATGGCAGCGCAAGAGTTTGGAGCCAAAGCAGTAGGCGTAGAACTAAGAGAAGATTTAGCTAAAAAAGCCCTCAGCACAATCCAAGAACTTGGATTACAAGGCAGAGTGACAATAATCAATGACGACATGTTCAAAGTAGACCTGAGACCTGCAGACGTCGTTTTCCTCTATCTAACAACAAGCGCCAACGAAAAAATTAAGCCAAAACTCGACTTGGAACTAAAACCAGGAGCACGTGTTGTTTCGCATGACTACGAAATAATCGGTTGGAAACCAATCAAAATTGACAATTTCTGCGAAAACCCAAAATTAGGTTATCCTTCTCACACCATTTACCTTTACAAAAAAGTTTAACGCAGCGGTTAAACGCGAAACATTTTATAAAAACCGTCTTCTTGCATATCATAGCCTATACTGTGCCAAACTCGGTCGATAACAAATGATGCCAGTTCCATGGCGCTACGTTAAGTCTTGGAATTGTATTGCATGCGGGCTATGCTGCAAAGAATACAACGTAGTTTTAACCTTTACAGAATGGCTAAACATAGTCAAAAACTACGGCGTAAGCGCCACGGTTCCAGGCATAAACAAATTTTTTCTAAAAAGAAAAAGCGACGGCTCCTGCATTTTCCTGCAGCACTTTTCAAACACCTACTTCTGTGGACTACAACCAACAAAGCCTCGAGCATGCAAACTTTGGCCTTTCAAAGTCTTTTCACAACCAAAATTTGGCAAAGCAAAAGACGCAACATATACTTATAACGGTCGTAAATTCTACATGTATTTAGACCCGTTCTGTTTAGGGATAACATGGGGAACGCCAACGCAAAGATTCATGGAAAAGACTTTGCGTGAGTTTGTTGAAATCGCTTTGGGGTTAAGAGAAAAACAGTATTACACCACTTCGCAATTGCTACTGCAGCCTACCTTACTCTAAGCTTTTAAGCGGGTACCGTTCATACTGCAATTCATACAGTTTCCGCAATTTTTCAATAGTATCAATTTCCTCAACAGCCTTATCAAGCCTAAATCTCACAATTTTCGGAACCCTAAGCGCAAAACCGCTTGTGTATTCATCTGTTTCTTGAATTTCTTGGTATGTAGCCTCCACAACAACTTGGGGTTTAACGAAGACACCTTCTCTATCGCTTTCAAGCTTTGTTTTCTCGATTATGTCCCAAAGTGTTTCCATGGTGTTTTCTGGCAAATTGGAAACTTTCCCAATGGTGTAAAGCCACTTTTCCTTAGGGTCTTTAACTGCCAAAAGAAACGAAGAGTATAAGCCTGCTCGCTTGCCTTTTCCATACAGCGCCTTTACAATCGTGCAGTCAACCGTGTCTCTTTCTGGTTTTAGTTTCAGCCAAGTGTAAGTGCGTTGTCCCATTTCGTAGAAGGAGTTTAAATCTTTAACAACTATGCCTTCATATCCCATTCGTAAAGCTTCTTCATAAAACTTCATAAGTTCAATTTCGTTTTGGCAGTCTCTTCCTTCAACAACATATTCGGCTGGAACAACTTCCATCAAATATTTTCTCCTTTCTGCAAGCGGCAAGCCCTTAAGCTCTTGGCCGTTTAAATATATGATGTCGAAAGCCTTTATTGTAAGCTTGATTTTTTCCCTCCTAGCCTCTAGCTCTTCCGGCGAAAGCTTCGTGGGCACAGTTCTTTCCAAAAGAAATTGGAAAGGCAAAGGCTTCCCTTTCTCATCTATTGGGATAACTTCGCCGTCAACGATGCAGCTTTGTGCATTGAATTTTTTGGCAATCTCGACGACTTCTGGAAGTGTTTGAGACTTTTCTATGGCTCTTCTGGAGAAAAGCCAGATTTGTGTTCCCCACTTATGAATTTGGAGGCGACTTCCATCAAGCTTAAACTCTGCCCTCGCAGGATACACAACCTTTTCAGGCTCATAGATATGGGCAAGTTGAGGTTTAATGAATTGTCCGGGGCGAAGTTTAACGTTTGAAAGGGCTAATTCGCCAAGGGGAGCGAGCATCATGCCTTCGGTCAAGCCCAATATGGCGCATGTTTTTTCCATAAGCTCTGCTGGAACGTTATAGGCTTTAGCTGCTGCATATATTACTGTTCTTTGATAGTAGCCTAATTTCAAATCGCCCAGGAGCAAACGCACAATATACTTAGCTTCTTCAGGCGTTCCAGCTTTCAATAAACTGGATACCAGAAGCTCTCTTTCCCTAATTTTTGCGATAGTGGGCAAAAGTTTGATGGACTCGTAGACTTCTTCTGTTAAGAGCCTAGGTTGTTTGTTCGAAGTTAGCAGGTAGGCAACTTCGCCATGTTCACCATAATCAATGAGAAGCCTTCTCACTTCTTGGATACTTTTACCCGTCGCTAAACTTATAGCCCTTTCAACAATGCCCGGACCTATCTTCAAATTTTCTTCACTTATAGTTCCAGTGGCTAACCGAATTTTCATTTCAAGGCTTAAGTCTTCTCTCCTAAAGAAGTTGGCAAGCTCTGTCTCCTTGCCTTTCTTGCTTCGCAAAAGAGCGAGGCGTTCGTAAACCTTTGTGATTTCAGAAAAAAGAGGAGGCTTCGTCGGGTCAACTCCAGCCATAAACAGTCTCGTCAAATAGTAAGGAACGCCGAATTTCCATTCAATTTCCTCTGGCGTGAAACCAGAATCTAAAAGATGCAGCACCGCAGCTTTTCGGCTACCTAATGTTTTAACAAGTTCTTCTATTGAAGGCGGCTTCACAACACTCATTAGTTTCCCTTAGCGGTTTCTGGAGGCTTCGGTATCGGCTCTATTGCTCGCAGGAAACCGTCTTGTGTTATGTCTATTCGGATTCTTCTTCTTTCGAAGTTGCATAGTCGGCAATCTAAGACTCTTGCAATTCTTACGAATTCTCCTCGGTTGGCTTCTAAATCAATTCTTTGGTCTTCCCAGTAGACTCTTCCATAGTCCACGATAATTGTTCCATCCAGATTATGCGCCAAGCCTATGCCGCCAGCCATGTCATAAGTGTCCCATGTTTCAGCGCTTCTTTGGTTTACATAAAGCCCTGTAACGCCTTGAAGCTGATTATATCTGGCTAGTTCCATAACCCTATATTTTAAAGCGCCCCTATAGGCTTCTAAAACGGTGACGGAGTCAATGATGGCTAAATCTATTCTTTCTTTTTCAACAACGTAGCGATATGTTTCCGCAAAAGTGTTCCAATCCCTCAACTCTGGAAACATCACAGTATCTAAAATAAACAAGTTTTCCTTCACTTTGCCCCAATCGACGCCTAAAATGTCGGCTTTCTGTTTCATGCGCGACTGCAAATCAAACCTTGGCGTAGCACTTTTCCACGTGTCTTCTGCAGTTGCAAACAAAACCTTTCTGCCGATTCCAGATACTTTAACCCCAATTTCCTCGACTAGAATTGATTTGCCAGCGCCTGGCAAGCCCGTGATGGCAAATTGTCCACAAATCGGTATGCCATTCAACGGTTTCCCTTCTGGAGTTAAAAATAGGTAGTCAATGAAAGTGCCTGTGGGAAACCCAAGAAGTGGTTTCTTTGCCTCCGGCGCCTCATCAGGCGTTAAAACGAAACTGCCTAACTTCTTTTCTTTGCGTTCTATCTCGGTTTTCATGGGCTTTGTGGCTAATTCCCATTCATCCGTAGGCGCCCTTGTTTCCTTCATGGCTTCAGCCAAAGTTTTAGCCACACTTTTCATGATTCTCTCAACTTCTGCTTCTGTTGTGGTAGATTCAATTTTTTCAACTTTCGAAGAGGGTGTTGCCGCGGTTTTAGAAACTTCTTCAAAACGCAGAAGCACCCATTTTTCCCCTTTTCTGTCCACAACACCTTCCGACTTTAAGCTTTGAAGCAAGGCATAAGCGGAGTTAGGTCCATATTTTGGGATGCCTAAGCCGTTGGAAATTTCCTCTAGGGATGCTTGTCCACCCTTGTCTTTTAAGAAATCTACAATGTCGTTTTCTTCAACCATAACTCATACCAAAATGTAAAGGAATCACTCCCATACTAAAAGTTTCTTGATTCAGAAACGCTAGTCAAAATGTGAAACGTCTAATATAGCCGGCTTGAACATTAAAATTGATAACTCCGCTTACTGCGCGTGGTCTTATTCCAGTTAATTCGCTAATTTCCCGCGTCGTTAAGGGTCTCGCAGACTCGTATAAAACTCTGAAAATTTTTTCCGTGTAGCCCTTATATTTTGGAGAAAATTGTAGGTAAAATTCGTCTTTGACGCATCTTTCAGCGCCTTGTTTCGTCAAAGCGTATTTATACCTTAACATTCCCCTCTAACAGAAAATCATTTTTCGCTTCTTAAAAATGTTAGTGTAAAAAACACCAACCATGACCTAGAAACTGTTAATATATGACGCTTAGATACTATTGAAAGAACCTCATGAACTTCAAAGCAAGCGTAACAGAAAAGGGCGCAATACTCCTTGGAGAAAACATTGCATGCGATGCTTTCCACTG
>JAWCNH010000051.1:0-7524 GCA_038848765.1 Bathyarchaeia archaeon | reverse complement strand
CTAGCCTATTATAAGAGGGCATACACAAAAATTCTTTGGTCACAAACCTTTCCATTCAAGGAAAATGTTATATTTTCAATACCAAACTTAAAAGAAAAATATGATTCCGAATTCGATTCTAAATCAATTAACGCCACTTGTATGGCTCCTTTCCCTAATAGCATTCATGCTTATCCTTTTCTTGCCAACCTTATGGGAGCTAAAACGCCCAAAAGACGCTGGACCAAGAATTATTCCAGGCATATCTATAGACATGGTAAACTTTTTCCTGAAAAATATGTTACGGAACATGTCTAACATAGAAGACGAGCGTCTCTCCACGGATTGGAATCTTTCTTTACATGAATGTTTGAAGAAGCTTGTGGATTTGGAGCTTTATTCTTAAGGCTTAAAGATTTAATTAGACGGGTGAGAATGAAAATTTCAAGCTTGGAGGATACGGGAATGCTTCGAAAAACCCTATCAACTTTCATCTTAACTTTATGCATTTTTACAGCTTTTTCAGCACGGTTAGAATTTGCAGATGCTTCCTCTGCGCCTAGTGGAGTCAGATTATTTAATTCAAAGCAGCTCTATGTTCACGGGTATAACGTTTACCGTTACAATGGAAGCGAAGCCGCCGCAAAAATTGAGGTAGACGTCCCAATTTGGGCGCAAAATTTCTGGTCAAGCGTAACTTTGCTGAAAACTACACCATTAGCTGTTGGAGCTGGTTTCGTAAAGTTTGAAAGCGCAACTGGAAACTATACAAGAGCAGAGCACGACGATTTAGATGCCATATATGTTGTTGGCTACGAATTTCATGATGTGCAACCCTTTCAAGAAATAAAAGCTGATGTTTGGTTCAAATTGTCCATATCCCAACTTGACATGTCAAGGATACAGCCAAACAATGTAGGCAACATCTCTGACGCTAAAGCAAGCCTCAAAGACAAGTATCAAACATACGTTAACGAAACATTCTATTGGGATTACAGCAACTCATCGGTTCAGAATGTCATAAACGAAATCAACGCCACCTTAGATGGAAGCAAAAACATTTACAAAACTGTGTATGCCACTTTGAACTGGTTTTCATTGAACATGCTCTACATGGACCGTGAGGACTATCCAGCGTTTAGATTGAAGGCAAGCGAAATTTTAAGCAAAAAATCGCCGGAAGGAAAATATTTTGGAGTCTGCCGCCATTTCGCGGATGCTTTTATTGCAATCATGCGGGGATTTGGAATACCAACAAACCTGTTTTATGGCTTAATTTTCTACGATTTAGGCGGTAATGTCGGAATAATCTTCGGTGGGGGACACGCATGGTGCGAAGTTTACATGCCACCTTTAGGCTGGATACCCATAGAAGTCACGATCTCCAGCCGCTACTCACGGGACATCATACGAGTCGGGCTAATATCCGACTATTATTATCTGCCAATATACAAGGAATACGCCAACATAACGCCAAAACCTGCAAACACCACCGGAGACCCTTCAGAAAACCTTATTGACGCTTATTGGTGGTGGAGTGTAGGCGAAATTCCGCCAGGAACATTAGACAGCATTATACATGCAATTGCTTCCATACCAGTCGTCAACTGGATAATGCTGGCTTTAATAATAGGCTTAGCAATAGACAGTTACATGCTTAGGAAAAAACTGGAAAAGATTTTGCGCCCCTAAGTTTTGAGACGAGTTTCCAAAGCTTTCCATAACTCTTCTTTTACTGGTTTGGAAAGGTCTAGCTTTGTTCCGTTTTTTCTTACAATGTAGGCGCCCTTTTTTCTGTTTAATACTTTGCCGATGACCGCCGCCTTTATTCCCTCTTGTTTTAGACTGGAGACGATTTCTTCAGCTTTTTGGCTTTCCGCCGATATTATTAGTGTTCCGCTGCTGATTGTTCGCAGAGGGTCTATGCCAAGGGCTTGGCACATGACTTCTGTTTCTGGGTGAAGTGGTATTTTCTGCTCATAGGCAACTAAGCCCACATTTGACGCCCAAGCAATTTCTTGTAAGCCACTTGCCACTCCGCCTTCTGTTGCATCGTGCATGGCGTGAACTGCCTCTTCGCCAACTTCGATGGCTGTTAAGGCGTCTTTGACAACGCTTGTCTTTCTTATGAATTGTTTAGCCTTTTCCACAAGTTTTTTGCCAATTTTGGCTTCCAACAAGTCGCCAAGTTCATGTGCGAGAATTGCGGTGCCTTCTATTGCGGCGCCTTTGGTTAGGATAAGTGCATCGCCTATTTTTGCTCCGCTTGTCTGCACAAAATTTTTGTTCACGGTTTCTCCTATGGCTGTTGTTATTATGATTGGTCTGTTTAAGCCAGAAGTTATTTCGCTGTGCCCGCCCACAACAGCTATGCCAAGTTGTTTTGCCGCCTTGTCAATTTGCGCCGTTATGTTTTTCAGCTCTGCCAAGGCGAAGTTTTCCGGCAGAAGCAGCACGGTTAATATCCATTTTGGACGTACCCCACGGGTTGCAATGTCGTTAGTGCAAACATTCACTGCAAGCCAACCAACGTTTTCAACAGCCCCAGTTATTGGGTCGGAATGAACAATCAGGGCTCTGTCTCCGAAGTCGATGACTGTTGCGTCTTCGCCAATCTTTGGACCAAGCAACACCCGAGAATCATGCTTTCCTAGGCGGCTGAAGACCAGTCGTTTAAGCGTCAAGGGATCAAGTTTCCCAATCGCCAGTATAGGTTGAGTCATAGCAGATTTCCTCTTTACAATAATCCACACTGTTGTGACTTGCTCTTATCTGCGTTCTAATATTTGAGAATTTCAGGCAGCCGTTTATGGACAATGTTTGCCAGAGGTATTCCAACGACTCCTCCTGTGAATATTTGAAGAATGTTTCCCGGAACCTCTGTTAAAGCTGCCCATCCCACTTGGAGTGGATAAAACTCTGCTATGAAGTATCCCAAAATCATTTCTGTTCCCGCCACTATCACTGCAAGTATTTGCCATCCCAATTTTCTTTTGTAACCAATAAAACCGGCTATTGCTCCTTCAATCCCTTTTATAACAAGTGTAAAAGGCGCAAAATTTGAATAGCCAGCAATAATATCGGCGATGGAAGACCCAACTCCGCCAGCGAAGCCTCCTACAAAACTGCCGAAGGAAAGTGCGCTGAAGAAAATCATTACGTCGCCAAAGTTTATGTAGCCTCCTGTCGGTGGATTTGGAATTCGAATAATGTAAGTTGCGACTATGACAAGCGACGCCATAACTGCAGATAAGGTAAGCTGAATAACAAATCGTGCAGCTATTGAAGGTTTAGATTTCGTTCTATAACTCCCCCTTTAATTTTAGTTGATTAATAATGCATTTAAAACTATTGTCTATGGCAATTTTTCTACTTTTTGTGGCGTTTTAGCGAAGAACACGTCTTTCTCTGCTTCAAGCCTCTCAGTGTATTGGACTTCGCCTGTGATGTGGCACTGAGAGCCTATGAATATTTTTTCTCCGTAGAGGTTTTTGGCGTTAACTTTTTCTTTCAGGATTATGGTTTTTGCGTGGACGTCTTCTACGTGGGCTTTTTCTTTGATTAAAACTTCATCTGCGAAGATTGGCCCAGCTACTTCGCCCCGTTTGCCGATTTTCACTTTTGAAGCTTTCGTGCCTAATTTTGTTTCTAAGGTGCCTCCTACAGAAATGGTAGCTGTGGCTGTGATTTGGTTTGCTTTTAGGCTGCCTCCAACGTCTATGGTTTGAGCGGTTAAGTCTCCGTCTACTTCGGCTCTTCCGCCGACATCTAGTTTTCCTGAAAGGTTTAGGAAATCGCCCACACGAAGTTTTCCTCCAACGTCGATAGATTCTCCTTCAGCCCAGCTGGAAATTTCCACAACGCCGCCGACATCTATTTTCCTAAACTTTAGGTTCCCATCAACCTTCAGCGAACCGCCAACATCAATGTCATTTCCAACATTGTTTCCGCTTAACCTAACAGAGCCTCCAACATCAATAAAGTCGAACTCAAGCGAATCTTTAGATTCGAAGGAGCCTCCAACATCAACTTTGCCAATTTTGCCACCTTTAACATTCACCGAGCCGCCAACATCTATACTTTCTATCTCTGCCTTGGATTCAATCGCAACCGAACCACCCACGTCTATGTAGCTGATTTTTGCTTCGCCTTCTCCCATGAACCGCCCACCAACATCTATTTTTCGCGCTGTCGTATTGCCCTTAACTTCGAGGGTGCCACCTACATCGATTTTTTCTGCTGCAAGGTTTCCGCCCACGGATAAGCGTTCATCAACGTCAACGGTGCTCGCAGTCATTTTTCCATCAACTTCTAAGCGTCCATCTTTAATGCGAACGTTGTTTTTAATTTCTAAATCGCCCAGTATGGTTATGTCTTCTTCTCCTTCAAAGCCTTCGGCTTGCAAGTTGCATTCAAAGGTGCAATGACCTTGACAGTATACACGGCCAGAAACTTTGACTTTTGGAGGAAAGCCTGAGCCTTTTATCGTCGCTCCGTCTCCTACTTGCAGGTTTCCTTCAACAACGTCCAAAGTGACAGCGCTTCTAGGAGGAACAACAACATTTCCAGACATTTCTTCACCTCACTTAGCTGAAACTTTACACGTGCATAGTTTAAAAGGCAACGCACATGTTGACTACGCTTTAGGTGATCACAATTTGTTATTATGGAGTTTCTTCCAAAGCGGCGAAGAGTTTGCGCATTCGCTTAAACGTTTCCAAATATTCCAACCCTCGCTTGGTAATCCTATATTTTCTTGAGTCGCCAACCATCTCTTCTCTTACGAAGCCTTTGGAAGCCAAAAAAGCCAGAAACCTTTTCGCTCTGTCAACTGGCAAGTTAGCACCATAAGAAGCCCTCGTAACTGAACATAAGCCCTTCTTTGCCACCATTTCCAAAAGGTCAGCGTAAATCTCATACTTTGTCCTTCTATCCGCATCCTCTTTATGGCTAAACATTTCATCCTCACGCAAACATATCCTTTCAAGCCCTTAAACTGTTTTATCACTTCAAAAGGGCTTCTATCTGGCTAAAGTTTTAATTCCAACCCACTGAAACGCAGCGAACCCAATTAAAAGTCTAAGCCATGCGGTTAAAATCCTTATAAGAACTGTGGCGGTGGCGGCGAGGGCGATCCCCATGGTGGGGTCAAGAGCCACATACAAGCTTGTCATAACGATTTCTGATACGCCCGCTTCTGTTGGAATTCCAAACGGAACAGCCTTTATTGAAACAGTGATAGAGGCAACGATTGCCACAATGCTGAAGCTAATACGATAGTTAAGCGAGAAAAAAACAATGTAGGAAACAAGCATACTCAATGTCCAAGAAATTATAGAAAATATTATTGGCTCAATTAAGCTTCGGGGTTTCCTTCTTAAAATGTCTATGGCTTCGTGAAACGCCTTTAACGCTTCAGCTATTTTCAATTTCAAACTGTCAAGCTTGTTTTTCCAACGGTTCCTCGAAACACCATTGAAGAATCGAATTGCTGCATTAATTATATTTTCCGTCCATCTTGGTCTAGTACACAAGAGTAGGAGAAAAATTGCCACGATAACTGTGACTACTGTTATGAACAGCGTCAAATTCAAAATAAAGGGGGAAGGAAGCCTATAGCCAACTAAGAAAAAGGCGAAAACGCCGGTGATTAAACTTCCCATGGTTACAAGCATGGCTAAAATTCTGTGGCTAACAAGAGAAGCAACGATTTTGCCAGTTTCTCCGCCAGCTTCCTTAGACATTAAATAAGCCCTAGAAATTTCGCCGCTAACGGACTCTGCTGGAACAATGAGGTCAATGAAAATGCTTGCCCAAACATACATGAAAGTCTTTCTGAATGGAACCTTCACTGAAAGGGGGAGCAAAAAATAATGCCAAGTTAAAGCGAAAAAAACAACATCAAGCACTGTTGCTGCTGTAGCAAGCAAGAACAAGAAAAGGTTTGTGCGCCCTAACGTTAAAACAATTTCTAACGGTCCGCCTGGCACAAAAAAGTATAGGTACACTATGAAGGCAAACAAACCAACTAACAAGAAAGGGATAAACCTTTTCAACAGTTTGCCCTTTTCAGGAATCATCCAAACACCAAACTCTTTTCACTAGAACTCAGGCTTCGCCTTTCCATGCTGTTTGTCAATGCAAGCTTTCACAAAACCGTAATATTCTGGGTCTGGTTTGCTTGGTCTGCTTTTAAATTCTCCGTGGTATTGGGAAGCGAAAAAGAAGAAATGGTTTGGGAGTTCCAGAATTTCTTGTCTTTGACCCTCGAAACTGTCGCCTGAAAAGACCATTCCATGCTTTTGTAAAATGTCCAAATATTTTAGGTTGACTTCGAATCTGTGGCGGTGTCGTTCGTAAATTTCTTCGCAGTCGTAAAGGCGGTAAGCCAAGGTTCCCCTTTTTACTCTTATTTTGTTTGTTCCAAGTCGCATTGTTGCTCCTTTTCTGTCTAGGTTTCGTTGTTCTGGCATTAAGTCTATAACTGGATGCGCTGTTTCTGGATTGATTTCTGTGCTGTTTGCGTCTTTTAGGTTGCATACATTGCGGGCGAACTCGACAACAGCTAATTGAAAGCCGAAGCATATGCCAAGAAATGGGATGTTGTTTTCGCGGGCGAATTGAATCGCCATGATTTTTCCTTCGCTTCCTCTTGGTCCAAACCCGTAGGGGACGAAAATTCCATCATAGTTTTTTAAAATCGCCAGTTCTTTAGGGTTTTTTTCGAAGCGTTCCGCTTCTATATAGTCAATGTAGACTTGTGTTTGGCAAGCTGCTCCAGCGTGGCGTAATGCTTCATTCATGCTTACATAACTGTCCACCAAGCCCGCATATTTGCCTACCAAGGCTATTTTCACTTTGTTTTTGGGATTCAATATGGCGTTAACGAAGCTTTGCCAACTGTCCCAGTCAGGCTGGCTTGCTGGTAAGTTTAAGCGTTTGCATATGAATTCTCCCATGCCTTGTTCGTCTAAGATTATGGGAACTTGATAAATGGATGAGACATTGTAGGAGCAGAAGACAGCTTTTTCTGGGATAGTGCCAAAAAGAGCTATTTTTCGTAAAGCTTCGCTGTCAATCATCTTTTCAGATCTGGCCACAATAATGTCTGGTTGGATGCCTATTCGCCGCAGTTCGTTTACGCTGTGCTGTAAGGGCTTGGTTTTCATTTCGCCTGTAACATCCAAAATTGGGACTAGGGCGACATGCACATACAAAGTGTTTTCATATCCCTCTTCGAGTCGCATCTGCCTTAAGGCTTCTAGGAAGGGTAGTCCTTCAATGTCGCCTACTGTTCCGCCGCATTCGGTTAAGACAATGTCTACCTTTGATTTTTTGGCAACTTGCCTAATACGACTCTTTATTTCATCCGTAACGTGTGGAACAATCTGGACGCATCTACCTAAAAAGTCGCCGCGCCTTTCCTTTTCGATTATGGTTTGATACACTTGACCAGTTGTAATGTTGTTTTCTTTGGTTAAAGATATGTCAAGAAATCTTTCATACCATCCCAAATCTAAGTCTGTTTCGCCTCCGTCATCTGTC
>JAWCNH010000050.1:0-7640 GCA_038848765.1 Bathyarchaeia archaeon | reverse complement strand
AGCTGCCCGCTTTGGGTTAGGTAAGCCTTTTCGCCAAAGTATGGAACCTCGAATAGGGTTGTTGTTCCTTCAACGGCTGCAGGGGTAAATATTGGGGCGTCTGTTAAGACGAAGCCTCTGCTGTCTAGAAAGTCTCTACAGGCCTTAATCACTTCTGCTCTAATCCTCAGGATGGCTGTTTGCCTCGGGCTTCTGATCCACAACTGCCTATAATTCATTAGGAAGTCGATGCCGTGCTCCTTTTTCGCCAATGGATATTCACGGTCCGCCAAATGCACAATCTGCAAGTCCTTAACCCTTATTTCGTAGCCTCCAGGTGCACGTTTATCCTCTTTAACGATGCCCCTCAATATTATAGAGGATTCCTGTGTCAACTTTTCTGTGGCTTCAAAAACTTTCTCGGAAACCTCGTCTTTGTGGATTGTTGCCTGTATGAAGCCTGTCCCGTCGCGTACTATTAGGAATTGGACTCCGCCGCTTGAGCGTTTGTTGACAAGCCAGCCTTTTATCTCAACCTTGCGTTCGGTCAGTTTTCCATCTAGAATGTCGCTTACGCTCACTGTTTTGCGCCTCCTTCAAAAATTTCATGAGAAACAAATCTAAAGGGTTGAGAGGATATTTTTAAGGAGCTATGTTGGGTTAAAGTGTTCACCTTGCACTTTAATACCCACATAATCATGTAATGTTATTGTTTTAAATGTTTTGCTAAATCTTGCCTCACAACCCTTAAATCCCGAATGCTGAGCAATCTATTTGATGGATAATGCCTTTAAAAGAAAGAGGGCTTAGAAGCCTAAAAATTTCTGCTATAGCGATATCCAGCGTGGTGGTCGTAGAAGTTGTTTTGGGTTTGGCTGTGGGCAGCCTAGCCATTCTCAGCGACGGTATGCACGCTCTTCTGGACACCATAACCATGCTCATTTTATTGGTTGCGGCGAGGGCTTCTTTGAAACCTCCTGACGAGGAACATATGTATGGACACGAGAAAATTGAGCCTATTGGCGGACTTATTGGTGGAGTGATACTTTTCGCCACAGCCATCTTCCTGATCGTAAGGGCTGTTCAAAGACTTTTGCATGGTGAACCCTTAAACCAAGAGTGGGAGCTGGCTGGTTTCTTCGCAATAGGCTACACCTTCTGCATAGACATTTTAAGAGTTAGGGTGCTACATCCAGTGGAACTTGAAAATGTCACCGTTAAAGCTGGCTTTTACCATGCTTTGGCAGATTTAGGCTCAACAATCATTGCCCTTTTAGGATTTGGGCTTGCAACACTGGGCTTTCCAATGTTGGATGCCGTTGCTTCTCTTGTGTTGAGCGTCATGATAGGCTACCTAAGCATTAGGCTAGTGAAGGCAAGCGGTATTGAGTTGAGCGATGCGGTTTCACGGGAAATTTCAGACAAAGTGCATAAAGAGATAGTCTCGACGCTTGGCGCATCCAATGTTCGAAGGTTAAGGGTTAGGAGGGCAGGAGCCAAAACCTTTGTTGAGGCGACAATACAGGTTCCAGATTATATGAGCTTAGAAGAAGCCCACACGCTTACATCGCAAGTAGAAGAGCGACTAAAAAACGCCCTGGGAAACACAGATGTCATTATTCATGTGGAACCTCCAGAAAAGGAAATGATGACTTCAAAGCTTGTCGAAAAGTTGGCTGGGGAAGTTGAAGGTGTCAAAGAAGTTCACGAAGTAAACGTTGTTTTCGCTGGTGGCAAACTTTACATAACACTACACGCGTATGTTGATCCCACTTTGTCGGTGCACGAGGCTCATGAACTTGCAGAGAAAATAGAAAACAGACTGGTAGAAAAGTTAGCCAACATTGGAAATGTAACAGTCCACATTGAACCATGCGACACTAAACTCCAACGGGGACCAGCGGTAAATGAAAGGGAAATTAGACAAGTAATCTACAAAACGGCTGAAAGCTTCCAACAAATGTTCACAGTGAAAAGAATAATCACGTATGTTGTGAGCGGGAAGCGCTACATAAACATAGACTGCTGTTTCACAAGCAAAATTTCAATAGAGGAAGCCCACAAGGTCGCATCAAAAATTGAAAATGGAGTAAAACGGAGATTCACAGAAACAATTGTCACCGTCCACATGGAGCCAAAGAAAGAAGAGTAGGAGCTTAAGGGAAGATTATTTCCCTTTTTGGCGAAAGGTTTTCCAGCCAGTTTATCTTTAGCTTCTTGTCAGATAATGTGTAAAGCATATCTCCAATGTATAAGGCTCTTTTAATCCAGTAGGCGTAATCCCAACTGGTGGCACCGCTTTCTACATGCGTAATACCCCCTTCGAGCAGAAGTCTGCCGTTCGTTGTGTTAAATACGTAAACTCCCTGCCAGAAGTTTTTCGAATGGTCGTAGATAGACAAGGGAATGACCAACAACTCTTTAGCTTTGTCGAAGAGAAACGCTTTATGCTCCGAAAGAATTTGCGTGTCTGAATACTCCCCTGGAGCTGTAAAGTTACCGACTGCTATTGGATTGCTGACATTGTTGACGTCAAACAGCAATATTTGTACTTTGTTATTTTCATCCCTGCCGATGCCTATTAGTCGTGTTTCGTCATACGGATGCAAATATCTTGTAAAGCCTGGAATTTTTAGACTACCCAAAATCTTCGGCTCATATGGGTTTGCGACGTCTATGACAAAGAATGGATCTATCCGCCGAACCGATGTTGTAAGATAGCAACGGGTTCCAATAAACCTTGCAGAATCTAAAGTTTCGCCTAGGGCGATATTTGTTATGTTTCCAACAATTGTCAGGTTTATGTCCAGTATGTACAAGTTATTTTGAATTGTTCCATCAACCCACTTCATGGTTGCGATTCGGAAGTAGTTATTGTACTCGTCCATGGAAAACTGGTTAATTTCATATCCTGGCACTGAGCCTGTTGCTTCCCAATTCATGGTTCTGTTTTCTATCCTTATTCGATAAATGGTTGTTTGCTCATCGAAGCTGTGGAATGTTATGTAAATGTTGTTTAATGAGACGTATAGGTTGCTTGTTCCCCCCATCATTATGGTTAAAGTATACGGTTCTTCATCCTCGTTCAGCATGTTTAAGGCAATAACAGTTGTAAAGGTGTAGTAATCCTCGGAAACGTTTGAGTAGTATATTTTTGTGGCTTCAATTTCTTTGGTTTCATCTTTCAAATAGATTTGTGGGAGAATAACCTTGTCATAGATTACATAAACTGGTTGACTAATAACGGCATATACGTAGTCGCCAATCATTCTTGAGTTGAAATAGCTACCGGTAATTGCGAATTCTCTTATAAGGATGGGGTTTGCTTTGTCCGAAGTGTCATAGACATATACGAAAGTTTTGCCGTCAATAATATAGTACCGATAATTATATGCGCAAGGAGGAGAACTATATTTGCTTCCTAAAACCGCCAGCCTACTGCCATCTGAACTTATAAATAATCCAGCTGGGTATGTATTGTTATCAAACGATATCCTTGAAATTAAAGTGGCCACTTCTGGTGGGTAAGCCTTTAAAATATAGACGCCGTTATTGACTATCGTATAAATGTATTCGCCATCGGTTTTAACAATGTCTGCTTCGTCAACACCGACCACCTGCACATTCGTGGTTGAATATTCGACGTCCTTGTAAACAGGTGTTGGACCTAACGCTTCCAATATTCTAAGGTCTGCTGGCCCATAGAAAGGGTAAACTCCAACTTTTACGTTTTTTATTATGAAATTTAAAAGCTCTTGGTATGAGGAGAAGGTTTTTAGAGATTGCGGCAAAGGCTGAGGCGTTGGTTGGGGGTGTGGTTGTGGAGAGGGCTGGTTTCCTAGCTGTACTCCAAGGTTGTAGCACAATACTCCTAGCATTAGGGCTATTAGAAACGCCGCTAAACCGTAAGTCACTGCCCGCCTTTTAACTTCTCTTAACAGCTCATTTCACCATTTTAAACTGTCCATTCCCTTTATTTTATCCTAATTTTTGGTACAAATCGTCTAGCGGTTAGAACGGCTTCAAAGACCAAACCCTTATAGTTTCGTACCAAAATATCGCCGTGACAATAGCCCCAAAAAATATTAAGGATAGGCCTTCTCGTGTAAAATTAGGCATAGCGAGTATAAGGTAAATTGCATAAAAGGTTGTGGAGAAAACCGCATAAAACAAGTATCTTGGAAATAGAAGTTTACCCAATTTAACAAAGTGGCGAAGCACACCAATTTTTACCTCACTGACCAAATAATAATGACCGCCCACTTCCTGTTTTTTAACTAACCCAACCTCGCACAGTTGTTCCAGATGATGCTGTGCAACACTTGGACTACTTAGGTGCAAAGCCCTTTGAACTTCCCGCACACTCATCGGATGGCCGTTCTTTAACAGAAGCCAGTAAACTTTCCATGCTTTCCCGCGGAGAGCATATTCAAGTTTATCTTCAGCTTCACCGTTCAATTTAGAAGCACATCACACTGTTCGTCACGTCTAAATAACACATGAACTACTTATTAATTCCAACCTTTAGGACAATAAAGCATAGTAACATATATTTATTGAAAACTTCCAACGACAAAGGCTATTAGCCCTATAAAAAACCAAAATAAAACTTGGTTTTTCACTTTCCGTGCCTTTACCTTTGAATAATCCATTAAAAGCATTATTGAAGATGCCAACAGCCCCACGTCTGTTATGGTCACCAATGGAATGAACCAAAAAGCAACGAGATTTAATATTGGCGGGAGTGGTGTTAGCGCCACCGCCATCAGATAAAAAGTTGTCGCTGTTATTGCGGCTTTTCGCGGTCCATAGCGTACGGCTAAAGTCTTGATGTTTCGCGTTCTGTCTCCTTCGATATCCACAATTCCCTTTGTTATTTCTCTTCCCGTGTTGGATAGGAAAACCATGGAGGCAAAAATTAAAATGTTCAGTTGAACATTGCTGGTCACCGCTAGGCTTCCGTAAATAAACGGGGCTGAAACACAGGCGCTGACCAAAAAGTTTCCTAGAAGTCCGGTCTGTTTTCCAGCTGTGGCATATGCTAGTGAGATAAGCCAAAAAATTAGGGCCGTTAAAAAACAGAGGAAGGATGCAGTAGTTAAGCTAGTAAGAACGGCGGATCCTAAACCCAGCGCCGTAAGCAGGAGGGAGAAGGATAGTGCTTCCCAAGGCTTTATTACGCCGCTTGGAATGGGTCTGGAGGGCTCATTTATAGCGTCTATCTCCCTATCATAGTAGTCATTTATGGCCATGGCTGCTGCCGTTAGCAAGAAACCAGTAAAAAACCCGTAAACAAGGCTGCTCAGCGAATCTACTAAAGCCTTTGAATTTGCAACGGTAGCCCCAACAATAACCGCAAAACCCATCATAAGACAGTTAATAGGACGCATTAGACGTACGAATCCGGCGATTTTATTCATGCCCTTGTCCAAGCCTTTGCATTAAAATAAATTGACTTCAGTTATAAAATTCGCGTCCCCCTTGGAAAGTTTAATACGCTCAAACACTTTAAGCATTGTAAAGCTGGTGAAGTTTTTGCGTCACAACTATGAACCAGGAAGGTTGCGGGTAATAATACCGGTAGGAGGTAAAGCCACAAGGCTTTTGCCCTTGACAGCTGAAACCAGCAAAGCGTGCATCCGCTTGCTAAATAGACCCCTAATAGAGTTTTCGCTGTTGTCACTTGCTCGTCAAGGCATTAGAAACTTCATTTTTGGTGTTAAGGGTTACACGAATTATAGGGATTTGCACGACTATTTTGAGTCTGGTTATGGCTTTTCATCCCGTTATGGTATAACGCCCCGCGTGCACATAAAATATCAGCCAAACATAGACGATTTGGGAAGCGCCGACTCGGCGAGGATAAACATAGAATATTATAACGTAAGGGATCCCGTTTTTGCGGTGCAAGGCGACAACATATTTGACGTCGATTTAAAGGAGCTAATTGGATTTCACCGGGAGAAGGAGGCGGTAATAACTATAGCTCTTCGAGAGGTTGAAAGCGTTGAGGGTTATGGGATAGCAGATATCGATAAAGACATGCGAATCCGAAAGTTTGTCGAAAAACCCACGCCAAAGGAGGCACCGTCAAACCTAGCTAACACTGGCTTATACATGGTTTCTCCTGAAATTAGGCGGATTTTCCGGGAAAAAGGTGTTAAAAAGCTTATGAAAGAGCGGAAACGTCTAGATTTCGGGTATGACTTTATTCCGTATGTAATAGAGACTGGTAGACCTGTTTATGGTTATGTTCTAAAGGGAAGCTGGTATGATGTCGGTACCCCAAAGCGATACTTGGAAGCCATGAAGGACATGCTTGAAGGGCGCTTCTCCTCACTTACAGATTTCGGTGGGAGGATAAGCGAAAAAACAAGGGTTTGGGTTCAAGGCGAAAGTCCAGAATCTACTAAGAGGAGAAAAGAAATTGTAAGAAAAATTAAGGAAGGAAAAATTGAAGTTGAAGGCTCAGTTTTGATTGGGAGGCACTGTAAAATAGGCGACGGAGTGCGGATCGCAAACTCGTGCATTGATAATTACACAAAGATAGAGAACGATGTGACCATTGAAAACTCAGCCATAATGGACAGGGCCATAATAGAGGCTAAAGCCCAAATAAAAGACAGCATAATAGGAAGGCATGTGACGATCCGCTCTAGCGCAGGGAAACCGACGAGAATAGGCAAAATCTCAGTTATAGCGGACGACGTTACAATTGAAGGAGGCTGCATTCTCGAGGCGACAAAAATTTATCCTCATCAATACGTTAGAGGCATGTTTGTTAACCAGACAATAATCCCGGGTTAGCAGATGAAAATCGACCTTGAGGAAATCAGACAGAAAACAATACCTGTAAGCCAGTATATTGCAAGTATCAACGAGCCATTCCGCGAAATTTTTCTTGAACGGATGAAGATATACAAGCTGGATTTGGAGGCGGTTAGCAGACTAAAGAATTGTGTAAATAACATCGTGGTGGTTGCTTTTTCAGCAGAATGGTGCAGAGACTGCGCCACTAACATTCCAGTTTTGGCATCACTATCCGAAGCCACAGGGTTAGAGGTAAGAATTTTTGGAGGATTAAAAAGGGATCTACTGAATCCCAAACGCAAATGGAGCATTCCACCGTCACCCATCGAAGTTGAAAAATTTCAAGTGGACAAAATCCCACTAATCCTAGTCTTTAATGAAAAGGGCAAAGAGTTGGGAAGAATAATTGAGAGTCCGAAGAGAGGATTAACTTTAGAAGGAGAAATTCTTCAAATAATTCTGAAAGGCATGGAAAACAAAAAAGCTATGCTTTAAACCATTTAAATATCAAATATCTTATTTTTTCCTTCTCCAGATTCGGCACTGCAATTATGAATCTTTTCCGTACGGTTGTTGCTAATCTTCCGGCTTTCACTATTTCTGTGGCTGTTAATTCGGATGAAGCTTTTTTAACCGAAACCATGTAAGGTGCATGTTCCAGTCCCGGTCCATACTTGTAAACAGCGAAATCGCATCCAAATTTTATTCCAGGCGTGACAACCATTCCGCTGTCCCGTAAGTCACGGTAAACAGCATACTTTTCGTCAAACTCCTCATATAATGTTCGAGCTTTCTGCCGCAGTTTTTTGAGGCTTACACGTTTTTTCACTGCGCCTTCGTAAACGGATATT
>JAWCNH010000049.1:0-7745 GCA_038848765.1 Bathyarchaeia archaeon | reverse complement strand
CCCTAAAACCGTCCCCTTTTTCTTTATGCTAAACTCTTGATTTTCAATAGTTCGGATTTTGACACATGTCATGTTTGAAAATAAAGGGTATATCAAAAATTGGACATAAAATATTCTTGAAAAAGATTCTGAGCTGGCGGAGTTTCCTCTCTCCCCACAAACTCCCCAGCAATGACCAAACACTTTTGCTCTAGACCACTTATATAGAGATATAGAGGCTAATATTGGTTTAAAATATCAGAGTTGAAATGTTTTTAAAAGTTTGAAATTGAGTTAAGTGCAGTTTTTGGTATGCAAGGTTACCGCAACCGTCTTTTTCTTTTGTAAACTGCTACCAATGTTGTTGTTATCATAAATAATGGCAAAATGAGGAGAGAAGTAAACTCTGGAATCGCTTGTGTGCCCCTGATTTCTATTTTGTGTGTGCTGTGGTTATAAACGAAGTATAGGTAGGTGTTCTCGGGGTCTGAGAAAACTGTGTAGTTTACAGGTTCGCCGTTAATAAGCACCACCCACCTGTCAGTTTCCGCCCATAACAAGTCTTTGGGAATTGTTATCCTGCAGAAGCCAATGGTTCCTTCATCTCCGGTCACATCGAAACTGATGTATGGAGGAACAATGTATGGAATGAACTGGAGGTGCGAAACAGTTGAGTTGCTTACAATGTCTACGCCATATGTTGTTCCCCCAAAAGTGCCAGCATCAACTGTGTTTATCGGAGCTGCAAGCGGATAATCATCTCTAATGTCCTCGGTATCCTCGGGGGCGTCGTAAATAGTAAATGGCAAGTCGCAGATGCCATCGCTTCTGTCGATGTCTTGGTTGGGGCCGCTTTTAACATCAGCAACGGAATAATGGCTCCAGTGGTTGCCGCCGCTTGGGTAACCATCATCAAAAACGTTGGCACACCAAGTTTCCATCTTCACTTGCTCATAATTGTCGTAGAAGTTGTTGTGGAAAATCACGTTTTCAGAGGGTTCGCCATACCCGTAACTATCGTAAAGCCATATGCCTTTTTCGTTGTCCTCTATGGTGTTTCCAATTATGTTGTTATAGTTTGAGCGTGAGTCAAGCCAGATACCGGCATGACAGTTTGATATTATGGTGTTATTGCTTATGCGGTTGTTCTCAGCACTTTCTAAGTAGATGCCGTGCATGTTATCTGTTATTAGATTATTGCTTATGCTGGAATCGTTTAAATTGGTTAGGGCTATGCCAAAACCACTATGTTCTGCTACGATGTTTCCAATTATACTTATATTATTAGAATCACAAGCTGAAATGCCGTGTTCCCATCCAACGCCACCAACATTTGATGCTATGGTGTTTCTAATTATGTTGCTGTCTTTACAATATTCAAGCTGGATGCCCCCATCTAGATTTCCTACTATCGTGTTTTCCATTACATTATTTCCCAAACTGTAATAGTATTCATTGACTCCATCCCCATCCCAATCATACTCTCCAATATCTTTGATATAGATGCCTAAACCTCCGTCTTTTATTGTGTTTCCGCTTACATTATTGTAGCTTGAATCATGGTCCATATAGATGCCTACACCATCATCTTCTATAGTGTTTCCAATTATGCTGTTTTGTGAAGAGAAATCGAGGTCAATGCCATAATTGAATTTGGTGATTGTCAGATTTTTTATTGTCACGCTTCCCACCCCATTCGGAAGTTCGCTAGGTAGGAGGTCTTCGGGAAAATACATTTTTATTCCAATAGAACCATAACTTTTGTTTCCTTCAAGCGTATACCCGTTTCCGTCGATTATTATGTTGTCTCTTTCAACCAGAATTGCAACTTTGTTAATGCCTGTTGGAATGTAGAGGTCGCCCTGAAAAGTATATTTGGAATAGTCTGAAGAAACAAAAATGTTCGGTGTCCATGGGGTAACAGTCCCATTGGCGAGAATGCGTATAACTGCGCGGTCTCGCCACGACTCCTCATCGGAGCTTGCGTAGACAATTTTTGAATCTTTAACGGGACTGGCTTCAACCAAGGCCGTTGCAACAATCGACAACAACAAAAACAATAAAATCTTAACTACAACTTTTTTCCATGAGCTGATTCTTTGCTTGAACATTCTAGGCGCTCCTAACCCATTTTGAGTTCCAAAATTTTATCGAAAGATACGCGCATCTCACGATAAAATCTTGAAGACTCACCGAAAAATTTAACAGAGCTTAATAAATAATTTTCGCACTATGATCCAAATGTCTGACAAACCTTAGATTTATTAGCTCCAAGATATGTAAAGCATTCTTATTAATTGGCGTTTGATGATCCCCAAAGTAACTATGCCTTCTTTTTCGTTAGTAACGTTTACCAGAACATTTTAGACTTATTAAGCTATTTATGGAAGATGGAACAGTTTAAACAAGTTACGCTGCGAACTTCCATAAATAAAGCTACTTTTAGTCTAACAATGTTATTTTTGATGCGACAAACTAAAATGGCGGATAACCAATAAAAAGGCGCATGGGAATCAAATCTTTTGTGAAAGTTCGCGTATGCAGGACTGAAATGCAGGCTTGGGATACTATTTGGAAGTGGTCTTGGTTCACTAGAAAGGTATGGGTGCCGGAATATTTAGAAGAAACTCGTTCTGGTTTGCAGCCTCTGTTTTCTTTACTTCCTAAACTGCATGTAAAATCCATATTAGATTGTTCCTGCGGTCTTGGCTTCAAAACAGTAATGTTTGCGAAAGAAGGCTACGAGGTTGAAGGCTCTGATGCCAGTGCTGTCGCCATCAATCATGCGCCAAAAATTGCTGAGGAAGAGGGGTTAAAAATAAGGTTTTTCCGCTCGCGATTCGACAATTTAGGGAAAAATTGCAAGCGAAAATATGACTGCGTGTTCAGCGACTACTTTGACGAGTTAAGCTCGCTTGCCATGCTTAAGGCTTCGGCTAAAGGCATTTATTCCATGCTTAACCAAGGCGGAAAATTCATATTTTACACTCTCTTTCCAAACTTGACGAAATCGGATTTAAAAAAGTCAATTGAGCGGGAATGGAAAAAGCGGAAAAAGTTTGCAATCGACCAGCCAGTTGAACATGACGATATGAGGATAATACACATTGAAGTTGGAAATAAGACCGTTGAAGGGATTCTTGAAACAAACATTTACTTAGTCGAAAAGAAAGGCGTTCTAGAGGCTGAGGTAGCTTCTATAATGAACCCACGAATCAAATGGAGGCTCAAAGATTACGTAAATGTTTTAATCGAAAGCGGCTTCAGAAAAGTTAACCAAATCAAAAGGAAAAAAGAGGTAATCATTGTAGCACTCAAGTAATGGTAAATGGGTTGATGACTTCGAAAAGAGTGGAAACTATTTGAAGCAGGTGTTAGGTAGCTTTGAATTTCCATAAGTAAAGTTTTTTTTCTGTGTCGAATTTTCGCATCAGCTTGACGCCGACAGCTTCAATTAATGTAAGTTCCGCTGTAGCGCCGATTTTGCAGCCTTTAAGCAAATGACCGCCAAAAGCTTCGCCTTTAAGGTTTGAAACCGTCAAATGTGCATGGACAATTACTTCCATAGTCTCTTCTTTCAGTGAAATGTTGCCTAAGCAGGAGAGAATTTCTAAGGGCTCTCTAATTTCTATCGTCTTGTATTCGCCTTTTTCGTAAAAGCCCAGTTTCGCTTCTTTCAAGGTGCCTATTAAAAAGAAGATTCCAGCGTGAATTTTGTTTTGTTCCGCCGTTGTGGTGATGGATTCCAGCAGGTCTTCGTCCTCAGAAAATCTGGCAAAGATGATTCTTCCAAGTTTGGATTCGCTTTGGCTCATGTTTTCGCCCAATAACCTTTTTCTTTTGTCCATAAAATCTTTTCTTGCCTCTTTCGGGGATGAGAAAATCTAAATAATAACGTCATATAATGAATACAGTTTCCATAGGTGGGAATTTCATGAGCGAAAAACAAGACCCAGTTAAAATTCACAGAGAAGGCACAGCCTTGTATGACACGGGAAAATATAAAGAGGCGGCTGAAAAGTTTCTTCAAGCAGCAGAATTATATGAGAAGGGCAACAATTTTTTCGACGCTTCCTATGCGCTTTTCAAGGCGGGCGAATGCAACTTCCTCCTAAAAGACTTTGAAACAGCTACAGAACAATTCCTAAAAGCCGCTGACATAGCCCTGCAAAAAGGATTTGACCGTTTTGGAGTCAGCGCGCTTGAATATGCCCTTGACTGTTATAAGGAAACGGGCAAAAAACGGAAAGCCTCAGCCTTACAGAAAAAAATAAAACAAATAAAAGACAAACTAGCAACCCAATTCTAAAACTTTTCCAAATGCAAACGAAAACATTATGTCTTCGGCTGATATTTGTGTAAACGGTTTGCAAACAATTGGCGGAAACCACGTTTAAAGCACTAGCAGAATTATGCGAGAAAATTAGCGCTACAACAAAACGTAGCTTAATGATTGACTTAGTATCCCAATTTCTAAAACAACTGGAAAGCAATGAAGTCGAGCCAGCAGTATCCATGATTTTAGGCAGAGCCTTCCCGAAATGGGACCAAAGAACCTTAGAAGTTAGTTGGGCGACTGTTGCACAAATAATAAGGCGACTCACACAAACAGACTGGAAAGTTTTCTCCGAAGCTTTCGCAAAAACGGGCGACATAGGCGACGCCACGAAAGCTGTCTTTGAAGCAAGCAAAATACGAAAACAAGCAACCCTTTTTGAAAAACCTCTTACAGTTCTTGAGGTTAGGCATGCATTTGAGGCTTTAGCAGAAATGAAAGGCTACGGCTCAAGAGAAAAGAAAGAACGCCTGCTGGAAACATTGTTGGGCAAAGCAACACCTCTAGAAGTGAAATACTTGACTAAAATCCTAATTGGCGAAATGCGCACAGGCTTCCATGAAGGTTTAATGGAACTTGCCGTCGCAAAAGCCTTTGATATCTCCACAGAAATTGTGCAACAAGCTTCACTTTTAGCGGGCGACATCGGTCAAGTGGCATCCATAGCCAAACAAAAAGGCAAAGAAGCCGTTTCAAGCCTTAGTTTCCAAATTTTCCATCCAGTTAAACCAATGCTGGCGCAAATGGCAGAAAACCTAGACCAAGTTTTGAAAGAACACGAAGGAAAAACCGCCTTAGAATACAAGTTAGATGGAGCCAGAATCCAAATACATAAAAAAGCTGGAGAAATACGAATTTTCAGCCGAAGACTAACCGACGTGACAGAAAGCCTACTAGAAATTGTTAAACTCGTCAAAAGTGAAGTTAAGGCTGAAGAAGCAATTTTGGAAGGCGAAGTCATAGCCACAAGCGCAGAAGGTAATCCCTTACCTTTCCAACATTTAATGCGCCGTTTTAGGCGTGTCCACAACGTTGAAGAAATGGTTAAGGAAATTCCAACAAAACTCTTCCTATTCGACATAATTTTCCTAAACGGACAAAGCCTAACCAACATGCCATATCTGGAAAGAAGGAAAAAACTTGAAGAAATCGCTGGAAACATCCCCCTAACAAAACAAATTGTGGCAGGGTCCAAAGCTGAAGCTGAAAAATTCCTTGAAGAAGCCATGAACGCTGGACATGAAGGCTTGATGGCGAAAAAGCCGGAAAGCGCCTACACGCCGGGCATTCGGGGAAAACGCTGGTTCAAAGTCAAACCTACATTAGAGCCTCTTGACCTAGTAATAGTCGCTGCAGAATACGGCTACGGCAGAAGACACGGCTGGCTTTCAGACTATTATTTGGCTGCGCGGGACATGGAAACTGGCGAATTTCTTACGGTGGGCAAGACGTTTAAGGGCTTGACTGACGAAGAAATTATGGAAATGACTGAAAGGCTGAAGGAAATAACCATAAAAGAAGAACGCCGAAGAGTGATTGTGATTCCAAAAATTGTGGTGGAAGTGGCTTACAACGAAATACAGCAAAGTCCAACTTACAAGTGTGGAATGGCGCTGCGTTTCGCAAGAATCACAAAAATTAGAGAAGACAAAACACCAGAAGAGGCAGATACCATACAGAAAGTGCGAGAAATCTATGAAAGACAATTCGAGAAAAAGGGAAGGATAAGCACCGATGCCTCATAGATATTTTTCGTAAAAGCTCAAGTGGGGGTTTTTGTTTTTTGCGACGAATAGTCGCCCGTCGCCTTTCTCGGTTAAATCGCCTATGAAAAGGTAAAACGGCTCTGCTAATTCTTCGTCTTCAACTTTTGTTTTTGCACGGATGCTGTCGATTGTGAATGTTGGTAGGATGGATGGCGTATAACCGCATAAGACTATTTTTCCTCCTTTCATGCATGCGCCTGCCCGTTCCTGCGTATTTCCCTTAACCAGTATTGTTCCGTCTTTCATGTGCATGCCCACGAATTGTCCAGCGTTTCCGCAGACTTTGATGGTTCCGTTTTGCAGGAAACAGCCAAGCTCGTTTCCTACGTTGCCATGTATTATGATTTTTCCACCCTTCATTCCCTTTGTGCTTCCACGGTAAGCAGAGCCTATATAGTCGCCTGCGTTTCCTTTGATTTCTATTATCCCATCTTTCATCATGCATCCAGCCCAAGAGCCAGCGTCGCCTAGAACCGTGATTTTTCCGTTTTTCATTTCTTCGCCTAAATGCATGCCCACGTTTCCTTCTATGATTATTTCGCCCATAGACATGCATGCGCCTATTCTTCGGATTTTTTCCAAGTTGCCAACAAGCTTTATGCATGTTTCCGCCGTGTTTGTGGGGTTTTCTATGGTTATTTTGAAGAGTTCGCCCAAAGTTTTTTGTTTGTTTCCTTCTTGAATTTTTATTTCTTCGATTTCTTGTGTTGACTTGTCTGCGAAGTTATCTGGTGTTATGCATTCTCCGTTTATTGGGACACGGAACTCATATTTTGGCTGTAAATGAATCATGTTTATACCTCTGCTTTGACTTGTATTGGCGCAGCCTCTAGGAGATGGTGTTCTGGGACGATGTAGTTTTCATATTTGACTGTGTAATATTTTTCAAAGTGTTTCTGTAGGGAGGGCAAGGTTTCCATTAGGCTTGGAGAGGCTTCAATATTTACCCAGAAGGTTTTGCCGTTTACCGCTTTAATTATTTCTCCGTTTTTTGAGACTATGTCTCCGCCTTTTATTGTGTAGGCTGCGTTTGTGAAGGCTTTTCTTATGGTCTTGGGTTTTTTAGCCAAGTCTGTTTTTTGTGGGTTAAGGTTGTATATGGCGATGTCAGCGTCTGCGCCTACTCCTAAATGTCCTTTATTTTTTAAGCCTAAAGCTTTGGCTTGTCCAGCCCGCGTTGCTATTGCGATTTCATAGAGGGAATATTCACGGTCGATGCTGGAAAGCTGAGTTTTCCGTTTTGCTTTCTTGTTCATTTTTTTCATGACCTTTTCTCTTGCTTTTTTGCTCATTAGCCAAGAAATTATTTTTGGATAAGCTGTGAATGGCCCAGCGTTTGGGTGGTCTGTTGTTAAGTAGATTTTCCATGGATCTTTAATGAGAAGTGCGAGTTCTAAGCCGATTGTCCACTGAGTGGCATGAACCGCGCTGCTCCGTTTATAATGAAAAGGAACTATACCAGCACTTGTCTCCGTCTCCACATCCTTGTTAATCCACTTGTTGCCGCTAAGCTGGTGAAGAATGAATTGGAAGGGGCCGTCTGCGGTCATTGTCGTTGTATCAGTGAAAACAATTTGACCCATGTCTAGGGTTACATGGTTATGCGCGTTAACGTATTTGGCGATTTCTTCCGCTCCAGATTCGAAACTTCGCCAGTCCTCGCC